>JBMYYN010000049.1:0-10618 GCA_049609445.1 Bacteroidia bacterium
CAACTTTTAGTCAAAAACAAGATTGAAAGAGGGGAATCATACAATGTAGACCTGTCGGATGAAAAGTCGAGCTTGCATCAAAAGCCAAATAGAGAACTCCTAGGTTTCATCAAGTTCCATTTATGGGCTTATCAATATGGAAACAAAGGTTTAGGGATACGAAAAAAGCAGCCGTGGCTTAGAAGAACGGCAGAAAAAGTAGGGGAAGCACCTGTGCTTATAGACTCTACAAAGATGGAATTATCCGTTGCTCGTTTGTCAGAATACTATTTCAGTAAAGGTTTTTTAGAAAACGAAGTTACGTATAGTACGACACCTTCTAGGTTATTTAAGAAGCGTGCTTGTGTGATTTATAAGGTAGATCTGAAAAGCTATAGAACCATTAATTCATTGCAGTACAAAACCTCAAATGAAGCTATTCAGAAACTTTTGAAAAAAACGTTTAATCAGCAGAAACTGAAAGTTGCACAAAGAATAGATTTTGATAAAATAGAAGCAGAAAGGAATCGAGTGACGAGTTTATTGAAAAACAATGGTTTTTATTATTTCAATAGTTCGTACATAGACTTTGATTTGGATACTAATCAAGTCAAAAAACGAGTAGATGTAGTCGTAAATATCAGAGATAGAAAAAACTCAGATGTACACTATCAGCAAACTATAAAGAAAATTACGGTCAAAATAGGAAAGAAGTCAGATCGTAAACCGATGTTGTATGACGATATAAACTTCATAGAAGGAGACTACTACATACGTCCTAGTGCTCTTGCGAAGAACATCATTTTTAGACCGATGGAGCTCTATGATGAGAGCATGGTGAAAAAGACGTATTCCAACTTACTCTCTATGGGGTTGTTCAATTTTGTAACAATAAGATTCAGACCTGCAATGGGCGATAGTATCTCAGGATTGGAAGCTGAGATAATTCTCCAAACAGCTCCTAAACACGAGTTTGTTTGGGAACCTCAGGCTATTCTTACATCTCAAGGAAGCGGTATTCAAGCTGAAAAAAACAGATTCTTTGGTTCTGAGCAGAGTGTCGGTCTTGCAAACGTAGTTTCTCTTAGTAATCGAAATGTTTTTGGTGGAGCAGAGACTTTTAATATAAGTTCACTTACCGCATTAGAGACTCAGCTTAAAGGGGATAATCAAGGAGTATTTAGCACCTTTCGTCAAAGTTTTAATACCGAGTTTGTAATCCCTTCCTTGGTCTATTTCGAGAGAAAGGATTTTAGCCAAGTATATGTAAAGAAAAGTACTAAAATCAATGCATCGTTTCTACACGATCGTAATGTGAATTACACGCGAAATGTAATTCCGATGAGTTATACATACGCGTTTTCTAAAGGAAGAACCTCTTATGGTGTTACTCCATTTCGTTTGAGTATAAATCAGGCGAGTATAGAGCCTAACTTCTTGCTGTCTCTTGATCCTGCCACAAGAAACTACACGACTCAGCTTCTTACAAATAACATCATTGCAGGACCTACTGCATCTGTTTTCTGGAGTAATAAGGATATAAATCATCTCAAATATTGGCAAATAAGATCTAATGCCTTGGAGTTATCTGGCAACATTGCATCTGCTTATTTCAATTGGTTCACGGATGAAGTAGGGATAAACAAAGAGATAAAAAATGTAAAATACTCTCAATACGCACGTTCCGATATTGAGGTCGTTTTTAATCATATTATCAATGAAAACAACTCTTTTGCGTATAAAGCATTCGCTGGAGCGGGCTATGCTTACGGTAATTCTAATTTCTTGCCTTTTGAACGAAGATTTTTTGTGGGAGGGGGAAACAGTCTTAGAGCTTGGAGACCTCGTACGATTGGCCCGGGGAGTTATAGTGACTCTAATAATGTAGTTAGTATCGAAAAAACGGGAGAGTTTATGTTGCAGGGAAATGCCGAGTACAGATTTGATATTATCGATAAGCTATTAGACGGAGCTGTTTTCGTAGACGCTGGAAACATTTGGAACTTTAGAGAACAGGTGAGTTTTGATAATGCACACTTTGATTTAGCAAGGTTTTACAAGGAGATAGCTATCAATACTGGTTTTGGTCTTCGATTTGATTTGAATGTAGTAGTATTCAGAATGGATTGGGGAATAGCACTACATAATCCGTCAAAATTGGAAGGAGCTCGATGGGTAATAAAAGATTTTTCTGAGCCTGAATGGATTTTTGACAATACGGCGGTTAATTTTGCAATTGGTTTCCCATTTTAGGAGAAGGTAATTAAGATGAACAATACGAAAAAAATAGGATTTTTTATACTGGTTTTAGCCACCTTAACATTTTCTGCGTGCAAAGACAAAGCTGGTGGAGGAGGAATTAACTTTTTTTCGTTAGAGGATGATAAGGCCTTTGGAGCACAAGTAGCTGCAGAAATAGAGGCTGATCCTATATCTTATCCTATTTTGGACAGTGCAATTTATCCTGAAGCTTATGCATACATGTATGCTGTAAGGGATTCTATTTTGGAATCAGGAAATGTCGTTCATAAGGACGATTTTGATTGGAAGTTAAAAATAATTCACGACGATAGTACGCTCAACGCGTTCTGTACTCCAGGCGGGTACATTTTTGTATATACAGGACTCATTAAGTTTCTGGAAGCGGAATATGAGTTTGCAGGAGTGATGGGACACGAGATAGCTCACGCGGATGAACGCCACAGCACTGCAGCTCTGACACAGCAATATGGGATTGATGTATTACTCAGTGTGTTGTTAGGTGAAAATAAAGGAGCTCTCTCGCAGATAGCTCAAGGACTAGTAAGTCTTAAGTATAGTAGAGGAAATGAGACTGAGTCCGATATGAGATCGGTGGAGTATCTATATCCTACTGCGTACGACGCAAGAGGAGCAGCCAAATTTTTCGAAAAGATGTTAGAACTGGGGGGAAGTACTGTGCCAGAGTTTTTGAGTACTCATCCTAGCCCGGATGATAGAGTAGAAGCAATAAATGCTCATTGGGAGAACCTAGGTGGAAAGACAGGATTTGAATTTTCATCAAGGTACAAACAGTTTCAGAATAGTCTCCCAAAGTAATAATCACTAAAGTTTAAATTTATTACCATGGAATTAACCAATAAAGGTTACACCCTAGGAGGTGTAGACCTGCTCGACGTAAGCAAATCTTTTGGTACACCAGTGTATGTGTACGATGCAGATCAAATTGTAGCAAACTATCACGAGTTGAAAAGTGCTTTTAAGGGTGTTGATGTTCAGATTAAGTATGCTTGTAAGGCATTGACGAATATCAATGTATTGAAATTGCTAAAGAAGGAAGGTTCTGGATTGGATACTGTTTCGATACAAGAAGCTAAAATGGGCTTGTTGGCGGGTTTCGAACCTCATGAGATTTTATTTACCCCAAACAGTGTTTCGTTTGAGGAAATCAAAGAAGCTGTAGAGCTAGGGTTGATTATCAACATTGATGAATTAAGTACCCTTGAACGGTTTGGTAGCGAATATGGAGATAAAGTGCCATGTTGTGTCCGACTAAATCCTCACATCCTTGCAGGGGGAAATAGTCACATATCTGTTGGTCATATCGACAGCAAATTTGGAATTAGCATTTATCAGGTGCCACATATCAAACGCATCGTAGAAAATTACAATATCCATATCAATGGTCTTCATATGCATACGGGTAGTGATATTTTAGATGCAGAGGTGTTCTTAAGAGGAGCTAACCTATTGTATGAGGCAGCTAAGTCATTTCCAGACTTACAGTTTATGGATTTTGGAAGTGGATTTAAGGTAAAGTATAAAGAAGGTGACATCACAACAGATGTACACGACATAGGAGCCAAAATTGTAGAGAGTTTTAAAGCTTTT
Source organism: Bacteroidia bacterium (assembly GCA_049609445.1). Classification (GTDB taxonomy): domain Bacteria; phylum Bacteroidota; class Bacteroidia; order NS11-12g; family UBA9320; genus UBA9320. The sequence continues at coordinate 3,850 of JBMYYN010000049.1, forward strand.
TGCAAGGATTATGGTAGAGAACTGCAACTTTGGTTTGAGCCAGGTAAGTTTCTTGTGAGTAATTCGGGTTACTTGCTAGTAGATGTGAATGTAGTGAAACAGACTACATCCACAGTTTTTGCTGGTGTGAACTCTGGACAAAATCACTTGCTAAGACCTATGATGTACGATGCTTACCATCACATCACTAATATTTCTAATCCGAAAGGGACGGAGCGTATTTATTCTGTGGTAGGCTATATCTGTGAATCGGATACTCTGGGATATGATAGGAGACTTCATGAAGTGAGAGTAGGGGATATCCTTGCTATTAGCAACGCTGGTGCTTATGGTTTTTCAATGAGCAGTAACTATAACTCTAGATTCAGACCTGCAGAGGTAATGATATACAAAGGAGAAGCACATCTCATCAGAAAACGAGAAAATATGGAATATCTGATGGAGAATCAGGTAGAAATAGAATTATCGTAAACTAAATGTAGAACGATCTAGAAGTTTGTCTTCGTGAAGAACTTCTATTGTATATGTTCCTTTTTTGTATGCCGCCTCTTGATCATAGAAGTACGTAATGAGTTTTTCGCTTCCGTCATATTCAAACGACTCCTGAAGGGAGAATAATTCATCACTGTCGGTTAACTGATCAGTGTCTCTAGTTAAGACTGCACCGCTGCTTTCTATTATTCTGATATTTATCTTTTTGTCTTCCGTTACCGTCAAATTTGAAGGAAGCACAGAAAAGCTAATTTTTAATTGTTCGGTTTTAGATGCTTTGTCTGTAGCTTCTAGATTGTCCTTACGCGTACGCATCGCACTGGTTTTAAGTCCTGCTATTCTCACTATGCTAGCTATATTTAGCTTCGTGTTGAGAATTTCATTTTCTTTTTCAAGGCTATCACTCTTGGTTATGTACTTAAATGCAGTATCACCATTGTCAGCCGCGAGTTGTTTGGCCTCGATGTACTTTTTCTGAGTTTCTTCTATCTCGACGATATATTCTTCATTTTGTTTAGTGAGAGAAGATATCTCATTTCGTGCATCCAATAGTTTTTTAGAACTAGCGTTTCCGGTTCCTGTGTTCCCTTGAGCTATCAATCTACTAATTTTAGCATAAGAGGCCTGTAGTTCAGACTTTTGGGCTTCAAGTTGCTCACGTAGGTCTTCCTTTAAATCTACTTGAGCTAGGTTCTCATTGATTTTTATTTCAATTTGTTGTAACGCAATATCAAGTTCTTTTTGTAGAGAATCTGCTTTTAGATTTAATGATTCATAGGCAGAAGTTAGCTCGTTGTTTTGTTGCTGTATTAAGGCAGCATTTTTGGCGTATTTAAAAAATAAAAAAGCACTTAAGGCAAGAGATGCTAAAAAGAGAATGACAAAAATTGGTAATGCCTTGCTGCTTTTATTGTTATCCATACTATTTTCCATTTGGCTCTATTATCTCTCCGCAAAAATAATTATAAATAGTTTGGCTTGTAAGGTTTTGATATACAGTCCGTTATTATCTTTGTTCGTGATTGAATTTATTACCCGTTGAAGCCTAATACGTTTTTATACAAATTGACTCATTACGAGTATTGGCCATGGTACGCAATGTATGTACCTATGCTCCCTCTATATGTATATGGAGTGATAAGGACTCGAAGGTGGTTGTACTTTACTGCTGCAAATCCTGGAATAGAGATGGGCGGTTTTTTTGGAGAGAAGAAGAATGAAATACTCGATCTGATTCCTTTAAAATATAAAGTGAAGACTGTGGACGTACATGGTTTGGGTAGGGTTACGGATATCGAAAAGATAGTAGAAGAGAATGGACTTAAGTATCCATTTGTTCTTAAGCCAAATGTAGGAGAGAGGGGCGAAGGAGTCAAGATAATTAGAAGTAGAGAGAATCTAGAAGAATACCTTGGAAATGATGAAGATTTGGTTCTTCAGGAGTACGTAGACTCTGATCTAGAACTAGGAGTACTCTATGTGCACTTTCCAGATGAGAAACTTGGGAAGGTTACCTCACTAAGTTCTAAGAAATTTCTATCAGTGGTAGGAGATGGTAAGAGTTCGGTTCGCAAATTATTGAAAGGTGATGATAGGGGAAGTGTATATTATGATCTTGTATGCAATGAGTTTCCTGATAAACTAGATTATTTACCGTTCGACAACGAAGAATATATAATTCATAAAATTGGTAATCATACCAAAGGGACTCAGTTTCTGGACTGCAATCATCTTCTAAGCGATGAGATAGATATGGTTTTTAGTTCTATCAGCAAAAATGTAAAAGGTGTTTTTTATGGAAGGTATGATCTAAAAGTTCCTAGCCATAAAGATCTAAGTAAAGGAGAAAATATTAAAATATTTGAACTGAACGGAGTGAGCTCCGAGCCTGGTCACGTATATGACCAAAAGCATGTTTTTTTGGCTTACCTTGAATTGGGTAAGCATTGGTTACATATAATAAAGGTGTGCCGTCAGAACATAAAAAAAGGGGTGAAAACCACCCCCTTTCTAATATTCTTTAAAACAATAAAAAAACATTTTGTGTAGTCTAAAAACTACTTGTCGTACTTGGTCCAGTCGATTTTGTTCATGAACTTTTCTTCTAGACAAGTCCATGTACTCTCGTTTCTCCAATGTCCTCTACCATATGCAAATCGTGTTTTTTTCCAAGATCCATATTTATTGTGAAGACTTTTCAAATAGTATATACCTACTTTAAGGTAGTTGCGTCGAGTCTTACCTCCTGTTAGTTCCAATTCGCCGTACCAGTACCAAAACGTCTCATCAATTACTTGTAAGTCGCCGTGGTCAGTTCCTCCATTGGTGTTAGAGATATATCTCCAACCACTTTCGTTTTGTCCGATCTCTTTTACTAGTTCGAAAGGAACTCCAGCCTCTTGGCAGATAGAATCTGCAACTTCGAAAACTGATTTTGATTTTGTAACCGTAGTTTCAACCTCCGCAATAACATCATTAGATGTTACTTCATTCTTCATCTCATTTTGTCTGGTCACAAAACTGGTTGCAATTATTGCTACTAGCAATAGTGCACTCACGATAATGTGTTTGCTCAAATTTGTCATAAGAATTATTTTTTGGATTTTTTTTTATACGAGGACCTCTTTAGAAAGATATTTAGATATATTTGTTGGTCTTTGCATCGTATTTCTACTGCAAAGGTAATACTAAATATTTTAATGAGTCAAAGACATGTTATTAACATTGGTTATGTGTGTGTCATTTTCGGACGAAAACCTATACAAAATAGGGGGTTTAGAGTGATTGTCATAAAATGAAAAAGGCTTTCTCCGACCATTTTATTGCAAATGTTTCAAAGAAAGCCTCAACTTTTTTCTTCCAGAAATGGTGGGATTTATACCTCCATTCCTCTAGCACTTAGATAGCGTTCCGCATCTAAAGCAGCCATACAACCACTTCCTGCCGCAGTTACTGCTTGTCTGTAAATTTTGTCTTGTGCATCTCCACAAGCGAAAACACCTGGGATGTCAGTTTTGGCACTATCTGCATGAGTTATTAGGTATCCTGCATCATCCATTTTGAGGTAATCCTTAAATATGTCAGTATTTGGTTTGTGTCCTATCGCCACGAAGAAACCTTGAAGATCGATCACTTTCTTTTCGCCAGTGATATTATTAACTACACGTACACCTTCTACAACCGTATCTCCCATGATTTCGTCTGTTTCAGTATTGAATAGTACTTCGACATTCTCTAAGCTGTTTACTCTATGTTGCATTGCTTTAGAAGCTCTCATTTCATCTTTACGTACAAGCATGTAAACTTTCTTGCATATTTTAGAAAGATAACTAGCCTCTTCTGCTGCTGTGTCTCCAGCACCTACGATAGCTACATCCATGTTTCTATAAAAGAACCCATCACATACCGCACAGGCACTTACGCCGCTTCCATTAAGTCTAGTTTCGGATTCTATTCCCAACCATTTGGCACTGGCACCAGTAGATATGATTACAGTTTCACACTCGATCTGAGTCTGACCGTCTACAGTCACTTTATGATTTCCACCTTCTCTATCAAACTCTACAGCCGTGATCATTCCAAATCTAACATCAGCACCGAGACGTACAGCTTGTTTCTTGAAGTTTTCCATCATTTCAGGGCCCATTATTCCATCTGGATATCCTGGGTAGTTTTCTACATCTGTGGTTATGGTAAGTTGTCCCCCAGGTTGAAGACCTTCATATACTACAGGTTTCATGTCTGCTCTAGCGGCATATATAGCTGCGGTGTACCCTGCTGGTCCCGAGCCTATGATTAAACATTCTACTTTTTCCATTCTGTTTGTTTTGATTTAAAGAACGGCAAAGTAAAAACAAACTGACAGCTTAGCCTATAAGGTTTGGAAATTTGGGTATAAGTTAAAACTAATCTAAAGACTCGAATGTGTTTAGCGATGGATCCTTTTGAAAGTACACGTTTGCCGTTCTTTTGTTAGATGGTATACGTAAAGGCCAGGAGGTATTATTTGAGTTTGATCCATTTCATGACCAAGGATGTTGTATATGTTTAATTTCACATTGGGTGAATTTTCTAGTTGAGCACTGCTTTGGTTTTTAGCACGAGTACATAGGTCAAAAGGTTTTGTAGTTACTAAGTTAGCTTTTTCACTTACGTTGAACTCTACTCGCGAGATTAGAGAGCCATTGTAGCTTAGTTGTACGTTCCAGGGTCCTTCTTTTAGGTTTTCGTGTGTGATATAACTCCAGTAGTAATAGTACCAATAGTCTTTATTTAATTTAATATCATACTTAAACCAGAGTTGGTTGTTTGGCTCTTTCCACTCCAGTAATAGATTTTTTCCTTTTCTTAAGCCATATAGATGAGACCAAAAGTAAAGAGATGAATCTGAAGATGGAAGTATAACATATGGTTGAGTATTTTGGAAACTCCGTTCTCTAAGGATATTGATGTCAATATTACTTCTTAGATCTATGCCTGATTCGAAATGACCACTGGTGCTATCATATGTAGGCTCGTTTAGCCATAGAGATTCCTTGTTGCCACAATCGCCTTTGAAAGGGTCTACTACGTACATGCTGTCATACCATAGTTCAAAATGTAAATGTGGATCAGTGCTATTTCCGCTGCTACCTACTTGTCCTATGGTTTGACCTTGAGTCACTGTTTCGCCTACCTTTACAGGTATGCTGTTCTTTCTCAAGTGTCCATAATATGAGTAGTAGTTGTTGGGATGTTTGATAGCGATGTAGTTGCCAAGTTTCTTGCTCAATGTACCATCTGTTTCTCTATCAAATTCGCCGTCATTTACATAGGTGATGATTCCATCTGCTGCTGCCAGAACATTAACTCCGGAGTCCATTTGTCTGAAACTTCGAATAGTGAAATCTGTACCTTGATGACCATCATAACTCTTGCTGCCGCAATTGTGGTCCTTGAAGCCAACAGTATCCCAGTCTACATAATTGACGATTATCCAATCTTGTCCTTCTGTTCCACTTATAGGTATAGTTAGAAAAGCTTGACCAAAGCTCGTGTACTTCAAGAAAAGTACGAAGATTAAAAAGTGATACTTCATTATACGTGGTTTATGATAAACTCATTTCAAATTTCTTAGGAGTGACACCATATTTCTTTTTAAAGGCATCAATGAAATGGCTCACATTCGAGTAGCCTAGTTGGTCCGCTATTTCTGCTATTTGAAATTCTCTTTTGGTGATTAAATCATGAGCACGTGTCATTTTGAAATCTTTAAGATAGCTATGGATTGTCTTCCCATAAATCTCCTTGAAACCGGTTTTAAGGTTGTATTCGTTGAGTGCTACTTTTTTTGCTAGCTCTTTGATTGTAGGACTGTTTTGCAAGTCAGAAATGAGAAATTCCTTGGCATCACGTACTTTGGTTACATTTTCTTTTTGATTGAGAAAAGGACATTTGTAGACGGTTTTCATCCTGCTAGCATTGAAATAATCGTCGAGAATGGCAAATTTCTTAGCTTCTCTAAGCAAATGATTTTTAGGGTTTTCGTGGATTTGGTGTACACATCGTCTCACTGTAGTGCTCGATTCCTCGAAATGATGATATTGCTCTTTCTCGAATATAGCTGCCTGAGAGAAATTAAGCTCATCAGTACCTTGGGCGATAATATGATGCAAGGTGTCTATACTCAAAGTAATTATACAGAGTGGAGAATCTTCCTTGGCTATAAATGATAGATTAAAACTTCTTTTTTGGTCATAAAACAAATAAACCGAATAAGCTGGTAGTGGTATGCTTCGTTGACCCATGGGCATTTCTACGCCTTTATCGTCTGTTATAAATAAGCAAATCGAGCCACTATTAAATTGGTATTCAGACGGTTGCGTGCCAACCATTAAGACTTTTAAATCAATATTGTTTTCGCTCATTTTTGGGCTATTTATAGGTGGGCAAAAATATGTAAAAAATGACGAATATCAGTAAGTGCCTGATATAGAGACTGTTCATTTATGACACAAATCATACGTGTTTTTCGCTTTCGGGTATTTTTATTTCACATTTGGGTATGGGTAGTTCTCGTTGAGGGTCACATTTGCAGTATCAAATTACCAAATCAATAAGATGAAAAAAGTATTTACAACCATTTTAGTTCTAGTAGCATTTGCAATCAGTGCTCAAACGATAGATTCAGTCAGTACAAGCGGAGGTACTAGTGATGTTTATTATGATTTCGAATCAGGATCCAAAACATCTGTCTCTTATACAGCTTGGGACATAGGCCTTACCTCAAATGTGAGAA
>JBMYYN010000050.1:0-10470 GCA_049609445.1 Bacteroidia bacterium
TCAAAGATTTATCCAAATCCTGCCATAGAAGAATTAAGCATCTACATCAGCAACGTGGAAGTAGAAGGTAATTATGTTTTGACTATTTACGATATGCTTGGGCAGGAGTGTGAAGTGGTTGATCTAGAGTCTGTTGAGTATCAGAAAGTGAATGGATTGTCAGCTCTCAAAGGTATGTACATATATCAGCTCAGAAACGGGGAGGAACTGGTCCTTGATGGCAAAGTGATAATGGGATATTAAAGTACCCTAAAAAGCCCGATTCTCATTAGGCAAATAAGGCTGTTTGGATTATTTTTGCCGACCTTATGGCACAGACAGTATTCGACTTAGATTTAATCCAAAAAACATATACAAACCTTGACAATAAAGTTAAGGCAGCTAGAGAAGTAGTAGGGAGACCACTTACCCTTTCAGAAAAAATATTATACGGCCATCTTTGGGATGGAAATGCAAGCACTGCATTCGTACGTGGAAAGGATTATGTAGATTTTGCTCCAGACAGAATAGCTTGTCAGGATGCTACTGCTCAGATGGCATTGCTTCAGTTTATGCAAGCAGGAAAAGCTAAAGTTGCTGTGCCTACAACTGTACACTGTGATCACCTTATCCAAGCTAAAATTGGAGCTGATGAGGATTTGCAAAATGCAATAAACACAAGTAATGAAGTTTTTAACTTTCTAGAATCAGTTTCTGATAAGTATGGGATTGGATTTTGGAAGCCGGGAGCTGGGATTATACATCAGGTAGTTTTAGAAAACTATGCATTCCCAGGAGGAATGATGATAGGTACTGATTCTCATACCGTGAATGCGGGTGGACTTGGTATGGTCGCTATCGGAGTAGGAGGAGCTGACGCAGTAGATGTGATGGCTGGAATGCCATGGGAACTGAAATTTCCAAAACTGATAGGTGTGAAACTTACAGGTAAATTAAGCGGATGGTCTGCACCTAAAGATGTGATTTTGAAAGTAGCAGGTATTCTTACTGCAAAAGGAGGAACTGGAGCTATCGTAGAATACTTTGGTGAAGGTGCGAAGTCTATGTCTTGTACTGGTAAAGGTACCATTTGCAACATGGGTGCTGAGATAGGAGCGACTACTTCTACATTTGGTTACGACGAGAGTATGGAAAGATACTTGAGGGCTACCGGTAGAGCAGAAGTAGCAGATTTAGCTAATGGTGTGAAAGAGCACTTAACAGGTGATGATGAAGTATATGCAAATCCAGAGCAGTACTTTGATCAAGTGATAGAAATAAACTTAGACGAACTAAAGCCACATATGAATGGGCCGTTTACTCCAGACTTGGATACTAAAGTGGGAGAGATGACGGAAAAGGCAAATGCTAACGGATGGCCACTTGACGTTGAGTGGGGACTGATAGGTTCTTGTACAAATTCGTCTTACGAAGATTTGAGTAGAGCTGCTTCAGTGGCGAAACAAGCCGTAGATAAAGGAATCAAAATGAAGGCTCAATTAGGTATCAATCCTGGATCTGAGACTGTTAGATATACAGCTGGTAGAGATGGTCTTTTAGATATTTTCGAAGATTTAGATGCTACGATATTTACCAATGCTTGTGGTCCTTGTATCGGTCAATGGGCGAGATACAATGATCCTAAGAATGCACCAAAGAATAGTATCATCCATTCTTTCAACAGAAACTTTAGCAAGAGAGCAGATGGAAATCCTAATACGCACGCATTCGTTGCATCTCCAGAGATAGTAGCAGCTATAGCGATAGCAGGTAGACTAGATTTCAATCCTGCGACTGATACGTTGAAAAACGCGAACGGTGAGGATGTGATGTTAGATGAACCAACTGGTTTTGAATTACCTCCTAGAGGATTTGATGTAGAAGATAATGGATACTTGGCACCGTCAGAAGATGGTAGTGGAGTGGAAGTGAAAGTGAGTCCTGATTCTAAGAGATTACAGTTATTGACTCCATTTACTCCAAACACAGGTGGAGACTTAAAAGGTCTGAAGCTATTGATCAAAGCAAAAGGGAAATGTACTACTGACCATATCTCTATGGCTGGGCCATGGTTGACTTACAGAGGTCACTTGGATAATATATCAAACAACTGCTTGATAGGTGCTGTAAACGCATTTAATGATAAAACAGATACTGTAAGAAATCCGTATACAGAGCAATACGAAGGAGTACCTAAAGTAGCTCGAGCAATCAAAGCTAGTGGTGATAACTCTATAGTTTTTGGAGAAGAAAACTACGGTGAAGGATCTTCAAGAGAGCACGCAGCAATGGAGCCTCGTCACTTAGGTGTGATGGCAGTAGTTGTGAAGTCGTTCGCACGTATCCACGAGACCAACCTTAAGAAACAAGGAATGCTAGGTCTGACCTTTGCTAATCCAGCTGATTATGACAAGGTTCAGGAGCATGACACTATTGATTTATTAGGTTTAGATAACTTCACTCCAGGGAAGCCACTTCAGATAGTACTTAACCATTCAGATGGAACTACAGACACTTTTGATGTGAATCATACATATAATCAAGCACAAATTGATTGGTATACTGCAGGAAGTGCGTTGAACCTAATCAAGCAACAAAACGCCTAAAAAAAAGCGTTTTATAAAATAAAGTAAATTTGTAACCCTTGGGTGCCGAAGGCATCCTTATAATTAAGAAATATATGAGTACAGAAACGAAGGATAAAAGGAGTAAACGATTATTGTTCATAATGATACTAGGTCTATTGTTGCTTAACATTGGTCTGATCTATAATTTAGTAAACAAAGACAAAGAGCTTAAAGTTACTCAGACTGAACTAGTAGACACAGAGACTGAGCTTGAAGAACTAAAAGTAGTGGAAGAAGAGCTGAGAGCGAATCTAGAAACTAAGATGGGTCAAAATGCGGAGTTGGATAGTATCATTACTGTCAGAAATGAAGAGCTTCAGTCTAAAGTGACTCGAATCAGAACATTGCTTAATAGCAGAACAATCACCAATGCAGAACTCGAAAAAGCAAAAGGTGACATAGTGGGACTTAAAGCTCAGATAGCTCAAATGACTTTAGAAATAGAAGCATTGTCAACAGAAAACCAAAATCTGAAGGACGAGAACTATGTTATTCAAAAGCAAGTAGAGGCTGAACGTGAGAAGCTGGCTGGAATGGCAGAAGTGAATACAAAACTTACAAAGCAAGTAGCAGTGGGTTCTCGAATATTCTTGAAAAGCTTGAATGTATACGCGATGCGTGACGCAGTTTTTGGTGATTTTAAAACCACTGATAAATTAAGCAAACTTGATAAAATAGATGTGACCTATACGTTGGCAAACAATGATTTGGCCAAGAAAGGTGAGAAGATGCTTTACTTCCAAGTGGTGACGCCTGGAAAGAGTACTTTGCATAACAATAAGTCAGGTTCGGGTACTTTTAGTTTTGATGGAGGCGAGAGACTGTATACAGTTAAAAAGGTTGTGAATTTCCAAAATAAGAACGAAAAAGGTTCCTTGTCGATACCAAAGACTGAAGGTATGAAAGCAGGGAAATATGTTGTGAATGTCTATAGTGACAATCACAAGATGGGAACTTCTGAGTTCACACTGAAGTAATCGATGAGCTTACGTACGGAGAAAATATCTAGAGCTATCCAAAGAGATTTAGCTCCATTATTGTCTCGTTATTGTACAGGTATCTTGCCTGGTGAGTTGGTGACTGTTATAGAAGTGAAAGCTACTGCAGATCTGGGACTTGCTAAAGTTTACGTGAGTATTTTGGGTTCCAAAGATAGAGAAGCAAGTCTAGCAGTTATCGAAAGATACAATAAGGAGATTAGATTAGAACTCGCTCGAGAAATAGGTAAAAGAATTCGTAAGATTCCAGAGCTTAATTTTTACTTGGATAACACCATGGATCACGCTGAGAGAATTAATTCTCTGCTGGATAACCTATAAAATAGGGAGTAGTGAGACTCTCTCTCTTCATTGCATATCGATACCTTTTTTCTAAAAAAAAGGTCAATGCTATCAACATAATTACGGGAATAGCCATGCTTGGTTTTGGCGTTGGAGCTTTTGCTATGATTGTAGTTTTATCTACATTCAATGGATTTGAGAATCTGGTAGAAGGGATGATAAATAATTATGATCCCGAGATTAAAATAACCGCAAAAGGAAAAAAGACTTTTGGCTTTTCGGAAAACCTAGACTCGGACATTAGAGCCGTAGAAGGTGTCCAAAATATATCAAGAACACTAGAAGAAAAAGTAGTAGTCAAGTACGATCAACATCAAGAAATAGCAAGAATCAAAGGGGTAGACGCTAATTTTAATTCTGCAAGTTTTGATTCTCTTATAGTTATTGGAAACTATAATTTAGGTGATTCTAGTCGTCACTTTGGAATATTTGGGGGAGGCTTGTCTAGCAGGTTGAATCTGTTTCCTGGTAGTCCTGAATTGGTGACGGTTTTTGTGCCTCGTAGAGATGTTGAGTTTAATTCACTTAATCCAATGGTATCCTTGAGCTCGAAGTACCTTAGGGCTAGTGGGATTTTTCTTGTGAAAGAGGATGTAGATGACGAGGTTTTTATTACCTCTCTAGAGTTTGCACAGGACCTACTTTCATACCCGAATGCGATTAGTGCTTTGGATGTGAATTTGAAAAGTGGAGCGGATGCAGAAGAGGTAAAAGGTGCTTTGCAATCAAAACTGGGGTCAGGTTATGTAATCAAAACGAGAAGGGAATTGAATGAACTGATATATAAGATATTTAGCAGTGAGAAGTGGTTCACTTTTGCAATACTGGCACTTGTATTGGTGATTTCATCTTTTAATATATTCGGGTCGCTAGTTATGCTTGTGCTGGACAAAAAGAAAGATATAGGTATACTGAAAAGTATGGGAGCTCAAGATAATACTATCAGAAAAGTATTTCTTTGGCAAGGGTCGTATATCGCCATGCTTGGCGGAGGTATTGGTATATTATTGGCGGTAGTCTTGGTCTTGGTTCAAGAACAATTTGGACTACTGACTATAGACAATGCAATAGTGGATGCCTATCCAGTGGAGTTAATATTCACAGATGTACTTCTCACATTTGCTACAGTCTCCATTCTAGGGTATCTGATATCTCTTTATCCATCCCACAAAGCATCTGTGACACCTATTTCGAAAATTAACTAATGTGGAATTGGATTAAATCATTCTTTAAATCAAAGGAACCAGACGAAATGAAGTTTTTAATAGTAGGCCTCGGAAACATAGGGTCAGAGTATGATAACACGAGGCACAATATTGGTTTTGAAGTGCTCGATCAATGGGTAAAAGAACATGATGGAGAATGGCAAACAGGCCGATTAGCTAATGTAGCCAAGTTTAGGTTTAGAGGAAAGCAGATAGTTTGTCTAAAGCCTACTACATTTATGAATCTAAGTGGTAAGGCTGTGAAACATTGGATGTCATCCGAGAGAATTCAACCTAAGAATATGATTGTGATTACAGATGATATATCCCTAGACGTAGGAAAGCTTAGGCTTAGAGGTAAAGGTAGTGCTGGAGGGCACAATGGGTTGAAGGATATCCAAGCTCAATTGGGTACAGATAAATACGATAGAATTCGGTTTGGTGCAGGAAAAGATTTTCCGAGAGGAAGACAAGTCGAGCACGTACTTGGTCAATGGGGCGAGCTGGAATCTATAGACGTAGCACTTCAAAAAGACCGTGCATGCAAAGCAATTGAAGCTTGGATCATAAAGGGTCTCACAGGGGCAATGAATGAGTTTAGCGGATAGATCCAGAACTATCTACTAAACATCCTTCTTTGATGCTTTCTGATTCTTCTTTGTTGTTTTATTGACGTGTCGTCATAAAAACAACCCGCTTTTTTACTTCCTATTGTTTTTTCGAATTTCAATCCAACAACGAAGTAGTGGTCCTTGTAGAGCGAACTCCCTCTAAGACTTCCTTCTTCTACTTCCAACCCACTTCGGTTTGAGAGCAATGCAGCGATATCTCCATTGGATTCTGCTAGTGCAGCAAGATTTGGATATGCACCACTTACATCATCAAGATAGTCTGTAAAGGATTTTCTCATAGTCAGATCTAAATTGAGAGTAGAGCTTTCTCCTAATGCGAATTTGTACCCTAGTCCATATGGAATCACTAGATCAAACTTACTGTATGTAGTGTTGTCTGTAATCAGTTGCCCTTCAGTACCCAATTCTCGTAGTTTAATCCATTCGTCATTGAGTTCGGCTTTTGGTTGGTAGTAGATGCCGCCTAAGCCAGCCGTTAAGTACATTCTCTTCATGAATGTTCGTCGAAATGGACGGAATTCTCCGACAGCATTAAGCTCTATAAGATCTGTACGTACGCTAAGATTACGCACTTCTCTACTTTCTGATTGACTATACTCGTCACTCCCAGCTAATCTTGTAGCTAGCAGATTTAGACCTAAGGAAACCTGTCTTTTGTGCCTGGTGAAACCAAAGCCAATAGCAGGACGAGTACCACGAAGATCTATGTCTTTTGGTCCAATGGTGCCATTTCCTACGCCTCCTCCTAAGTCTCCTAAGAGGCCACTTCCTCCTAAAAGGATATTATATGACCAAGTGTGATTATTAAAGGTCTGTCCAAAACTGCTAATTCCCATCCCGACGGCTACGCCTATTGCAAACATTCTCTTCATACTTCACGCTTTCGATATCTAACGTGATGCGACCATATATTGGTGTCCGCCTATTGAATCATGAAGAAAAAATGGCAATTGCAGGCTTACTTTTCAAGAATGCCTGCAACCACATCCTGCAATTTGGGAATGACGTCTTTCTTAAACCATTCGTTTTTGGCTTGCCAAATGTTATTTCTAGGTGAAGGGTGAGGTAGTGTAAAGAATTTTGGTAAGAATTCTCTAAAACACTTTACGTTTTCTGTGAGCGTTTTTTTTGCCTTTTCGTTTAGATAGTAGTCTTGGGCGTATTTGCCGATTAGCAAGACAAGCTCAGCATTCTTCATTTCTTGAAATACACTTGAGTGCCACTTAGCCGCACACTCAGGTCTAGGAGGTAAGTCTCCAGATTTTCCTTTACCAGGATAGCAAAACCCCATTGGCATTATTCCAAAATTATTTGGTTGGTAAAACGTCTGCTCATCTACTCCTAACCAATTACGTAGGTTTTTACCGCTTGGGTCGTCCCATGGGATGCCACTTTTATGAACAGCCGTACCTGGTGCTTGTCCTATAACTATGATTTTGGAAAGTTGGGTTACGGATATGACAGGTCGCGGACCCAGCGGAAGATCAGCTTCACAAATAGTACACTTCTGTATTTCCTTTATAAGATGCTTCAAACTACTTATCGGGTAAACATCTTTCGTTGGTTTATTCTCGTACTTCTGGTTTTCGGAGGATTACGATTGTAATAACAACCATCTCCTGCCTTTCCTCCTAGTATATATTCAAACTTTAGACCTAAAAGAAAGTACATGTCGTCCTTATCTGGATTGCCGCGTTCAGAACCTGCTGCGTTAGGTGAAAGAGAACGGTCAGCTATGAATGGAGCATTGGCACCGCTACCTTCTTCCAATGCTATGGGGTCAGCATATACTGTGCTCACATCGTCCAAGTAATCAGTGAAGGTCTTTCTAAAACCTAGATCGAGAACTAAGGAAGTACTTTTCGCGAGACGAAACTTGTATCCTAGGCCGTACGGTACCATCACATTGAGTTCGCTATATGGACCATCTCCTCCATCCAAGAATTGTCCTTCGGTGCCAATCGTTCTGAGTTCTATCCACTCATCATTATACTCTGCCTTTGGTTGATAGTACATAACACCTACTCCACTATATACGTAGAATCTATTAAAACCTGAAGTACGGCTAAAAGGTCGCCATTCTGTTAGAAAACTAGCTTCGAATAAGTCAGTTCGTACACTTAGATTTCTATTGACCTGAAAATCTTGTTCTGAGAACTGGTCATTACCCACTAGTCTTGTCCCTAGAAAGTTTACTCCTAGAGAGAATGCTCCGGCATTCATGTTTATCCCGGTACCTACAGCGAGTCGTGTCGCACGTAGATCATAGTCAAAAATCCCACGGCTCCCTATAAAATTGCTGCCACCTAAATCTCCCATCATATTACTAGCTCCTAGGTAAAGATTAGTAGACCAGCTTGTGCTCTTATAGGTCTGAGCGTGTACATAAGTGCTCAGAAGTACTAGGTTCATTAAAATAGTAAATGTTTTGATGAATGATTTTCTCATTGACTTTTGTTGCTGTGAAGTGCAATATTAAGGTTTGGGAATTAGGTTAATCCCATTGCCTAGTCAATTATGTTATTTTTGTTTAAATGAAACTGCTTATTAAATGTCTGATTTTTAGTTTGTTATTACTGGGTTCTTTTTTAGGAATTGCCCAAGATCATCAATTGTGCAATAGTCAAGAATTCAGAGTTGACGTATATTCTGAAGTAGATATCCTAAAAGATGTCAAGTATGGTGAGGCTAAGACCATAGCAGGAGTGACACAGGAGTTGAAGATGGATATCTATTCTCCAAAGACTCAAAGCATTGAGAATCGTCCTGTAGTTGTGTTAGCATTTGGAGGAAGTTTTATCTCTGGGAATAAATCTTCCCTCGCTCTTTTAGCCACTGCCTTTGCAAGAAAAGGATACGTTGCCGTATCAATAGATTATAGGATATATGACTTGCCTCTAAACCCGCTGCCGACTTCTCTGGAAATGCAGGATGTAGTAGCTAAAGCTATAAAGGACATGAAAACAGCTGTAAAGTTTCTTCATGATGATGCGGTAAGCGGAAACACATATGGGATTGATGAGGACTGGATTTTTGTTGGAGGAGTTTCGGCAGGATCCATCGTGGCCTCTCATGTAGCTATGTTGGACTCGAGTGAGGTAGTCGCTGGCACATTAAAGAATGCTTTTGATAACAATGCACCTATTGATGGGATTACGAATACGGATTCATCTATTCACATACGAGGGCTCTTGAACTATTCTGGAGCGTTATTTAGTGCGGATATAATAGACTCTAATGATCCCCCGCTTGTAAGTTTTCATGATGATGGAGACGGGACTGTGCCGTATGGTGGACGAGATATATCTTTACTAGGTAGTAAGATTTTGTACGTAGACGGTAGTTATGTGATGGACAGCGTAGCTAGACTAAAAGGTCTAAAAAGCGAGCTGAATACTTTTGTAAATAGCAATGATCACGTGAGCTATTTTAAGAATGCTCAGAAAATGAACGAAGTCATTGAACAGAGTTCCATGTTTATGTTTTCAGAATTGTGCAGTGAGACTGCTGCCATCAGCACGTTCCAATCTGAAGAATCTTTTGGAGTTTATCCTAATCCTTTTACATCTACGATCACCTTTAGTTCTTTGCCAGGATTTAATAATGAAATAGTGGTAAGGAATGCAATAGGCCAAGAAGTTTATACAACAGAATGTTCTGACAGGGATGTTTGTGTTCTAAATTTAGAAGAACTACAAAGTGGTATTTATATAGTAGAGGTTTCTGGTGAAGATCGTCTTCAAAAGACTAAAATAGTGAAAGAATAGCTTCTCAAAACATGATTAGTCTTCCATCATAAATCCTTAGTCAATCCTTGCACGACCTTATATCCATTGAAGAACTCTTTAGCCACAATTCTAATAAAAGAGTATGTCGGTACGGCTACTATCATTCCTACAACGCCCGCAAGTGATCCCGCAGCTAATATTACAAGGAATATTTCAAGAGGATGAGCTTTTACACTTTTAGAAAAAATCAAAGGCTGAAGAACGAAATTGTCTAAGGCTTGTGCTACTATAAATGGAATCATTGCAGAAAGTACAAAAGAAGTCATATTCAAATCTGGATGAGCTTCTAGCTGACCTGTAGCTGCAAGTGTGATCCCAACGAGTCCCCCTAGTATCGGTCCTATGTAGGGGATTATATTGAAAACACCAGCAATTACTCCTATAAGTAATGCGTTTTTAATTCCCAAGATGGAAAGTCCCACGGTGATAACAATCATGACTATGGAGATCTGAATCACTACTCCTACAAAGTATCGAGTGAGTAGATCTTTCGTTTCGTTAAAAATAGTTCGAATCTTTTCTAGATACTTATCTGGTGTGATACTATCTACTACATTATCTACTATGCTTCCATCCTTGAGGAGAAAGAAACTAATGAATAAGATGGAAAAGATGGCTACCAAAGAACCGGTAATTCCACTTAAGAATCCAGTTATGTATTTTCCTACATCGCCCATACTGAATATCGATGACACCTCGTCTTGAATCACTTTCAATAATTCATCCTGATCAATATTTGCCTTATTCATCCAGGAGGTGACAGATTCTATCTGAGGTTGAAGTCTTTGGACTACATTATCCGTGTCTATCTTAGATATGATATGAGCTTGTTCCGCTACTGTAGGTATAATAAGACCAAAGAGACTCGTGATAATTGTACCGAAAATCACGAGAACCAA
>JBMYYN010000051.1:0-10438 GCA_049609445.1 Bacteroidia bacterium
CGACGAAGTTGGGATGGGAGCGGAGAAAGTATAGTGTATAAGAGAGCTTGTGCTAGACAAATTTGCAAATAGAATTGGACAGGATCTTTACTAACGCGGAATGGTAATTCTATGACTCGTAAATAAATTTCATCTAAAACGACTACCTTAGCACTATGAAAGAATACAAGTTTTGTCAGAGCTGTGGGATGCCGGCTAGTAAGGATCCTGGAAAAGGTGGAACGGAAAAAGATGGTTCTAAAAATCTAAAATACTGTTCGTACTGCTATCAAGACGGAGATTTCTACAACAAAGAAGAAATCAATACTGCCAAAAAAATGCAGGATATGTGTATCAAGATGATGAAAGCCAATGGGATGAATGGAATCATGGCTTGGCTGATGACACGAGGAATTCCAAGATTGGAAAGGTGGAAAGAGGCAAAATAGCAATTTCACATTCCACTAAACTATCCAACAATTCAACGACTTTTCGCTAAGACAAAACAACTTTGTGTACTTTCGTGTTGAATATATGCGGGATACGGAATTGGAATTCTGTTTCACTCAATAATATTTTAAGCTAATGATCAAAGAATCACTCTTTTACAGTAAGATACTCCTCTTTGGAGAGTACGGCATTATCCAAGATGCTATGGGACTATCTATTCCATACAATTTTTATAAAGGAAAATTTCACTTTTCAGAAGACAAGTATTCTGAATCAAATGATCATTTGAGAAATTACTTTACTTATTTGTCATTCTTGGATGTGACAGGTGAGGCAGTAGCCAAGTTAGATTTAGCTTCTTTCAAAAAAGACATACAGCAAGGGATATCATTTGATTCTTCTATACCTCAAGGTTTTGGTGTAGGAAGTAGCGGGGCATTGGTCGCAGCTATCTACGACAAGTATGCTGTAGACAAGATAGATCCTGAAAACATTAACAAAAATGAACTCTCTAAACTGAAGGAAATTTTCGGTCAGATGGAGTCGCATTTTCATGGCAAGAGTTCTGGTCTAGATCCTTTGATATGTTATCTAAATCTTCCGGTAGTTATCAAGTCAAAAGAGGAACTAGATACTGTAGGATTACCTCAAGAGACGGAAGAAAGTAAAGGTGCCATATTCTTGCTAAACACGAATGAACCTGGAGAAACTCAGCCAATGGTTCAGATTTTTATGGAAAAAATGAAAGAACAAGGTTTCCGTAGGATGATGAAGAATGAGTTGAAAAAATACAACGACGAGTGTATCAAGTCATTCCTCAAGGGGGACTTTACACCATTATTTAGCAATCTGAAGAATCTATCTTCCTTGCTACTACATAATTTCAGTCCGATGATTCCTGATGCATTCCAAGATGTTTGGAAGAGAGGAATAGAAACGGGAGATTATTACCTAAAACTGTGTGGAAGCGGTGGAGGAGGATATATCCTTGGATTTACTCGTGATTATCAAAAAGCTCAAAATGAGTTAAAAGGTTACCAACTCGAATTGGTACAACGTATATAAAACTCCTTAAACTGTGACCGCGAACAAAGTTCAAAAACGGGATTCAGTCTATCTAAAAATCGTAGCACTTCTTAGTTCTGTACGTTGGAAAAATGTACTGTTTACGGCTGGGGCTCAATACATTGCTTTTCTTTTTGCATTCAATACCAAGGAAAACATACTGCATTCGCTGGCAGAAGTAAATGTCCACCTGATTATTATCTCAACGGCCTTGATACTATCTGGAGGATATATTATCAATAATTTTTATGACGTAGAGAAGGACTTAATTAATCGACCTCATCGCACTCGATTTCAGAATATGGTAAGTCGTGGTTTTAAGTTAAATTTTTATATCGGGGTCAACCTTTTGGGGATGAGTATCGCATTGTACGCTTCTCCGAATATATTCCTGTTTTTCCTGTTTTACGCTTTTGCACTATGGTTTTATTCGCACAAGCTGAGCAAGATGACATTGATAAGTGAGCTGACAGCAAGTTTCCTTACTGTTTACGCGTTTTTCGGTTTAGTTCTTTATTTCAAAATGCTAACCTTAACATTTTTCTTGTATGGTGCTAGTTTGTTTCTAGTGCTATTTGCTCGTGAAATATTCAAGGATATCATTTCGCTAAAAGGTGATTTGATTATAGGATATAAAAGTATCACCACGGAGATAGGATCGGACCTTAGCAAAAGGTTGTATCAAGCTATAGTGGCGTTGAGTTTTGCAGTAGATGCTGCTTTTATATGGTTAGATACCAAACCAGAATTTTACGTCGTGTTTGGTGTAATAGCACTACTCAAGCTTCTGACATTGTTCTTTCTCGATAAGCCAACAAACTACAATAAGAGAATACTTCAAGTACTCATAGTGCTCTATATTATTGGTATAGTTTGGTTATAGTTATTCTGAAATAATAAGCTTTTTAATTCCAGATCCTTTAGAAGTCTTCACTTCGATATAGTATAATCCAGAAGGTATACCTTTCTCAATTTTACTAGTAGAATGTTGGGATACCACTCTTCCTGACAAATCATATATGGTAACTAGCTCAACCGGAATATTACTTTTTATATTCAATTCTCCTAAGCTTGGGTTTGGATAGATTTCAAATGAGATTTTAGGATAATTAATAGATAAGGTCTCCCAAACAACAGTATTTGAGCGTATGCGGCATTCGTCAGAATGTTCATTGGAAACATAAACACTATCTCCGTTTTCAATTTGATTGGTGTTGAGGGTATCTGAATTAGCTAGTAAAAGAGTTCCGTTTACGTACCAACCTATGGCCTCAGGATAATCTGACCCAAACACATTAGCATGCAAAAAATCGCGTTTTTCAGAGATGGAGACTACAATAGAATCGGGCTTATTTCTAATGTTAAATCCATTTCCAAAACTGTTAGAACAGCCGGTTGTCTTGTAACTATATGTAAGTACGTAACTGAATCTCCCAACCGAATCGGCTTTCCAAATGCCATTTTTAAATTGGTGTTCATTGGACATAGAGTATGAGTAGTTTAGAGTATCGTCCGAATAATCCTCAAAACGAACAGTATCACCAAAACAAAATTGGAGTTCTTGAAGAGTAAAACTTATTTGTGGTAAAGGGTTTACTAAGACTTCTACAGAGTCTGAACCGCTACACACGTTCAAACTATCTGCTACAATCATTCTCACAGTCTGACTTACCGATCCAGTAAATAGCGGATTGGAACTTTGGTCATTGAGTAAGTCGCCAGAATGCTCCCAATTAAATCTATAAGGTAGGTTGTCTATCCCTAGGCTAATAGAATCTCCTTTGCAGATAGTAACAGAATCTTTCAAATCAAGAGAAAGTTCTTCCTGCACCATTATCTCTAACGCATCCCTGCTTGTACAACCTGTTAATGTGTCTAAAAGATCAATTAAGTAGGAATAAGTGCCGAATGTATTTGATGAGAACCTCACCATTGATTTCGTGGAGTCATCTATATGCTCATTTGTATTCCAACGATACGCAACATTTGTCTCAGAAGATTTGCCCAATGAGAGTGAACTACCTGAACAGGTTACAACATTTTTATTCTGGATGATGGATTTAGGAACGCTTAGGATGTTTAGTTTTTTTTCTATAAAACTATAGACTTCAGGAGAAGTTGATCCTAGTCTATATAGATAGCCTGAATCGGCATATTGACCAGCTGGAATCATTGCTTGAATAGTCGTAGGTCTCGTTGCAGATGTATATCGTCCTATTTCTATTGGGTTATCAAACGAACCATTGCTATCGCTCATTTGCACAACAAAACTATTGTCAGCATTGTATGTGCCTAATCCAAAATAGGTTGGAATGAAATCTGCGTAGAAGCTGTCTGCAGGACAGACTTCCACATCTGCTCGTGGTACGAATAGATGAAAGTACTTAAACTCAACTTTCTGACAGTTGGTGCAAGCTATAACTAGAGTGTTGTCCTCAGTATTGGCATAGAGACCACTTGGGTGATTGAAAGTTGCCACAGAATATGGATTAGCCCATGTGCTTGAGTATCGGTACAAATTGCTATTTCCCCAATTAGTGATATAATAATTCTCTTGAGCATCTTGTGCGATGTCGTTGAAATAGTTTTGAGAACTAGAAAGTACAGTACTCTTCAAACCCGTAAGTGTATTGACCTCATAGACTTTTGCATTTGTCGTATCCGATACTACGAGTAGTTTACCTTGAGAATTGATAATCATTCCTGCGGGTCTTAATATGTTGCTTGTAAACGTAGTGAACGTGATAGGGTAGAATGGGGCAGAACCTATTGATCCTTTTATTATCTTATTTCCAGCTCGGTCACTGATGAAAAATTCATTGGAATTATTTGGATTGAAAATACCATCATGGGCTTCTATGGCTCCAGGGATAGGAATAGAAAGTACTGAAGCGTATGAGGTGCTGTCGTATATTTTGATGACATTGCTATCTAGCACTAGTATCACACTATTACCAGCCACAGAACCAAAAAATATATCATTGGGTGAGTGGAGTCCTGAAATGACAGTAGAGTGTGTAAATGCAGAATCTAGCTTGCTGATTTTACCACTTGATTTATTGGTAACGTAATAGTTGTTCCCGTCGAACGCTATTCTATAAGGGTCACTGTACTGTGCAAGTGCCGTGTTAAAACTAGCAAAAAGTAGAATAATTAGAAATAATGGTTTCATGAGCTATCAGTAAGACTCACGAAGTTAAGCTAAAGTTGCTTCATCAACTCAGCTATTCCTTCTTCGAAACTATGGGGATCGTATCCAAGGACATTTCGACTTTTGGTCAAGTCAAATCCAGTTATTGGTGGACGAACAGCAGCTTGATTTAAGGTTTTGCTTGAGATAGTGTTGATGATAGATTTATCCAATTTGAAATAATCAGCTACGCGTTCAACTATCTCTACAATACTCATTTGATCTTTTCCACTAATGTTAAAAATACCTTCAGCCTCTTTTTGTTCGATCAACCTACAACCCATGGCCAAATCTTCTGCCAACGTAGGACTTCTAAATTGGTCATCTACCACATTAATGGCTTGCCCTTTTTCTAGAGCTCCTTTGGCCCATAGGACAATATTACTGCGGCTCATATCATGGACTATGCCGTATACCAATACTGTACGGGCTATACTCCACTTATTACATTGATTTTTTACTATGTTTTCTGCAGCAAGTTTGGTCTCACCATAGTAGCTGAGCGGATCAGGGGTTGCCTCTTCGTCATACGGACCATCTTCACCATTAAAAATAAAATCGGTACTCAAATGAACGAGATGAGCTCCAACCTCATTGGCCGCTTCCACTATATAATGTACAGCATCTACATTTAGGCTTTCTGCTCCCGCTTTATCAGCTTCACACGCATCTACGTTAGTCATTGCCGCGGTATGAATTATGGTGTCAGGTGAGTGCTTCACAATGACATCCATTACATTTCTGACATCAGTGATATCCATGGTTTCATATGTATATCCAGCTTTTTCTGGGTATCGATTCTCTCCTCTGGCTGTTGCTATCAATTTGATATTCTCTTCATTTAGGTAGAGGTTCATAAGCTTCTGTCCTAAGAGACCATTGCTTCCAGTGATTAGTACTTTTTTCATTTAAGTTAGGGTTATGAATGGATATTTTTCGTAGATATTTTGTCTGTGCCGAGCCACTTGCTCCTCGTGTTTTAATTTGTTTGTTGGAATATGATTTGTGAAGTCTTTATATTTCTGTACTTCTTGAAGAATTTTTTGTGTCTCTTCCGAGAAGTATACTTGACAAAATCTCTCCCAGATATAATTTTCTGCTTGGGGAGTAGGGTGGGCCATATCCTCTTTCGCAAATCTATAGTCTCTTAGTTCATCTACAAATATTTCATACGACGGGAAATAAGAAGTGTTTTTTGAATTGGATACTAGTTCGTGCACCGCAGACAGTAATGTAGCTTTGCTTCTGCTATTGGCTATTACTCCACTTCGGAGGTGTCTTATCGGGCTTACGGTTAAGATTATGTGAGCTTCTGGATTTAGTTTTTGTATGTGTAGGATGCTCGCTTGAAGGGACTTAAAAACTTCGTCATATGAGGTAGCTTTATGCTCAAACTCTTTGTTTGGGACCTTATGGCAATTTGCCACGATGGTGTCTTGGTGCTTGTATACCAGAGCGGTACCGAGTGTCAGAATTACGATATCACTTTGACACAGACTTTTGTTTGAGTCTTTAAGAGTTTGGTTGGACCATTCCAAAGCTTCATCCACATTGTCATATTTATAGTCCCCATGATGTTCCCACGAGAAAAATCTACGCATATTCTGAAAATCAGATTCTTTATAATCTTGATCATTAGCAAGTCGACTTAGAATTTTCTCAATGCTAAATGGATTGTAGATTATTCCAAAAGGATTAGAGTAGGAATTCATACCTAAGTTTCTCATCCTTTTGGATTGGTTCTCCGCAAAACATGAACCCATCATGTAGAATGAAGGCCACCTTGTAGGAAAGGTACGCTTCGGTATTTGGAAATCAATTTTAAACTTCACGACTAAGCAAATTTAATCCAAATAAAAAAAGCCAAGCGAGACCTTGGCTTTTCCTTTAATGGTTATGATTTTTTTCTACTTACAGTCGTAAGAAAAAGTATAATCAGTCACGTCTGAGAAACCTGTTTGTTGTTTGGTCACAGGAAATCCATCGTTATTATAAGTATACGAATTTGTTATCTGAGAAGGGTCATTTAGGTAGTAATCGTATTGAGCAGTCAGTATATTCCCTTTTCCTAGGTTCTCATACTCTTCATTTATAACGGTATATATGATCATACCTAGAGAGGTTAGATATGGATTTTCTTTATCATCTGAAGTGATATTTTTGATAGTACTGTATGTTTCAAAAGTTTTGGTATCAGGGTCATACTCCAGTTCTGAAACAGAGTTTACTGTGCCATCACTGTTATAGCTTATTTCTGTTTTATACTCCAACTCGGACACCCCATCTTCTTCGTAGTAGTATTCCACTGTTACGATGTTGTCACCATCTCGCATTATTTTTATTGTGGACTTTTCGCCATCATAAGCAATGTCTAATTGAGCTGGGAAATTACCTCCTTTATAATCCACAGAAACAGAAGCTCCGTCGTTTGTGCTTATTCTTGTTAATGTCCCATTTGAATAGGTATAATTCAACGTGATGTCATCATTTGTTACAGAAGTTAGGTTATTGGCAGCATCATATGTGTATGTGGTTGGCCAATTACTACCCTGGCTTATTTCACTTGAGCTTGTTAAGTAGCACGAAGTTCCTACTGGAGTTGTAGGCTCTGTGTCATCTCCACTCTCGTCACTACAAGATTGTAGTGTAAGTAGACCTGCACCTATGGCAAGTATTGCTATTAGTTTGAACGATAATTTCATATGGACAAAGAAACAAAAAAAAACTGCGTCCCAATGGAACGCAGTTTCTTATTATAGGTTATTGAAAGGATTACTTACAGTTATATGTCATTTTGAATTGGTTTGAAAAACCAAGTACAGTAGCAGTCATTTCAGTCGGGTAGTCATGCTCGTTGTAAGTCATGCTAGCAGTCATTGAAGTAGGAATTCCACTCACAGTAAGAGCTGCACTTGTTACGTTTGATGTACCAAAAGAAGTAGGGTTGTCACTGTTCATATAGAAAAATGCAAAACTCTCTGATCTCGGATTTTTCTTTCCATCATTTACTACGTTTGACAATTCCATAAACGGCTCAAGCATTTTAGTATCTTCATTGTACTCTTTCATGATAGCACTAGTTATGTTTCCAGAAGCATCATACTCCACGGTAGTTTCATCTTCTATTACATCGTTCTTTTCGTAGAAGTAGTGATTCTCTACTTTAGTGATATTGTTTCCCACAGTTGTCAATAGTACATATCCAGCAGATACTCCACCTTCTTCTATGTCTATTCTGTTTGGGATAGAACTAGTTCCTTCATACAAAAACGTAGACTTAGTGTATCCATCATAAGCCGTCTCCAATCTACCTCCACTATATGTGAAAGAAGTAGAATCTGCTTCTTCTCCTGGGTATGACGAAACAGCAAGAATCACGTTATCATCTGAGTCGTATGTATAGTTTATCGTTTCAGTTTCTACGTCATCTATAATCTGCTCTTGAGTCATGTAGCATTTAGTAGAAGGTGTGGTTGTTCCTGGAGTAGGATCATCACCTGATTCGTCAGAACAAGAACTGAAAGTTAGTACTCCGCATCCAAGAGCGGCAATCATTAATAGGTTGAAAGTCTTTTTCATATGTGTTGTTTTATGTAATGCAATATTCGCTTTTATGCTTCAATAAATTATCATGACATAGTAATTAATAGGAAGTATAACTTTGCACCGCTTTGATAGAAAATTTGGAAGAAAGAACAAAGAGAAAACTGTTTATAGAAAGCTACGGTTGTGCGATGAATTTCGCTGATAGTGAAGTAGTAGCTTCTATTATGGCTGAAGTAGGAGTGGAGACCACGCGAGATGAGATGGATGCAGACATTATTTTTATAAACACATGCTCTATCAGAGACAACGCTGAGCAAAAAATCCGTCATAGACTAAAGCACTTAAGACATAATAAAAAGCAAAATAAAGAGCTGACAATAGGAGTCTTGGGCTGTATGGCCGAACGACTAAAAAAACAACTTCTAGAAGAAGAGAAACTTGTGGACATAGTTGCTGGTCCTGATGCATATAAAGAACTTCCTATTCTGCTACGCGAAGTCGAAGAGGGTCATAAAGCTATCAATGTGGCACTTAGTTTAGAGGAGACTTATGCCGAAATCCAACCAACTCGATTAAATAGCAATGGAGTGACTGCTTTTATCAGCATCACACGAGGTTGTGATAATATGTGTAGTTTCTGTGTAGTCCCATTTACCAGAGGAAGAGAACGTAGTAGAAATCCCGAAAGCATTATCGCTGAAGCTCAAGATTTGGTATCTAAAGGGTATAAGGAAGTTACGCTTCTTGGTCAGAATGTTGATTCATACTTATGGTACGGTGGAGGAGCACGTAAAGATTTCAATAAACTTACTCCCGAGGAGCAGTCCAATAGCGTTTCGTTTGCAAATCTGCTTGAGTCAGTTGCTCAGGTAGACTCGAATTTGCGAGTAAGATTTTCTACATCACACCCAAAAGACATCCATGATGAAGTGCTTTTTGTGATGCAGAAATATGACAACATAGCTAAGCACATTCATCTACCTGCTCAAAGTGGGAGTACGCGTATTCTTGAAAAAATGAATCGTACCTATACCAGAGAGTGGTATGAGATGAAGTATAACCGAATCAAAGAGCTATTGCCTAATTGTAGCATTAGTTGCGATATTATCACTGGATTTTGCTCCGAGACTGAAGAAGATCATAAAGACACTTTGAGTCTTATGAAAGTATGTGAGTTTGAATTTAGTTATATGTATTTCTACTCAGAGAGACCTGGGACTCTTGCTGCACGAAAGTATGAAGACGATATACCAGAAGAAATCAAGAAAAGACGTCTTTCGGAAGTCATTGAAATACAGCACGAAGTGGCCAAGAGACTAAACAAAACTCAAGAAGGAAAAGTACATCGCGTTCTTATCGAAATGCAAAGCAAGAAAAATGCGGACGAATGGATGGGACGTAATGAACAAAATATCAAGTGCATCTTCCCTAAAGGTGATTATAAAATGGGAGATTATGTAGATGTACGAATAGAAAGAAGCACTACGACTAGTTTGATTGGGGTAGGGGTGAGTTAGGAGCTGCTCCAGATTGGGTTAGGAATGATTCTGATTCAAATCACCAATAATCTCAGACCCTGTAATATAGCGATACACTAGTTTTAGTAGATTATGCGTGATTTCAAATTTTCTCTGTGTTGCTGTTTGTTTAAGGTCACGTCCTAAAAGGAAGTTTGCAATAATTCTTAATAGTCTACTTGTAGTTCTACGTTCAGTTTGAACAATATCAAAATACTTGGTAAACTGAAGTTTAGAAAGTTCAGGAAGAATAACTCGTTCTGATGCGTACAAATCTGAGATATTAGCTTTTTCACAGGCATCCTTCAGAGTTAATATTTTGATATACAATTCATAACCTGCTTCAGAGTAAAGTTGTTCATTCTCTAATAATTCGAAGTACTTCTTAATTAAGGTTGTGAGCCCAAGTCTTATTTCAGAGCGATTTGCCATAGGATATTGTTGGATCTCAACATATTCTTTTATTTTTTCAATTCTTGAAAGGGTAGTAATCAAGTTCTTGTCCCATTAATTTAAAGATTCCGTATTCGCCTCCAACCAATTCTGTATAATTTCAAATTCAGTTTCTTTAAGATTTAGAAAGACAATTTCTAAGTAGGCACCTTTAATGTATTTACACTTCATCTCTTTGATAGTTATGGAGTTGTTGAAGTAGATAACTGCCGTGTCATTTCTTTTATAGAAAAGATTA
>JBMYYN010000052.1:0-10385 GCA_049609445.1 Bacteroidia bacterium
AATGACTATTTCTTTTATCAAAATGAATGTAAAAAGCAAAATGATACTAAGCAGGTAGTTCTAAAATCAAGGTCTAAAAACCACGTGCAACAAGCACTCCAAAAACTGAATAGAACTTCTGCTAACCGTAATATAGCAGACGACTTGGAGTATGAAGAACTAAGAATTCTATACAATCAGAAGCTAGAAAAACGAAAGAAAGACGAGGCATTTAGAAAGGAGATAGAAAAAGTAATATGGCCTTGTCACACTAACGCACCCGAACCTGGCGGTGAATTAATAGATGATGCAACCTTGGAAGATTTAGAAACTCAACCTGCCAAAAGTTACTATCACAGTGTACCTTCTAATTCAGTCATTTCTAATTCACTGCCTATTCAATCTCAGGCTACCAATTTCAGGCTACCACGTTTGAAAAACAAACTCAGCTCTTTACATATTTGAAATCCGATTACCCAAATCTGTACTCTAGAATTTCAGCGGACTACAACCTTGATGATCCCACATTTCATGCTAGTTTCAAGGTAACCTATTGCAACTTCAAAAGAACACCTATACTCACTGCTTCTAATTCTATTGAGACAAAAGAATACAAGGTTGATATGAGTGATAAAGTCATCAAATCTCGTGAAATAAAGAAGTTCTTTGAGCTATGTGCTGCTGACTGTGCAAACGCACTTTAGTTCTAAAAAAAGGGGTTCGCTTTCATGAACCCCTTTTTAACTAATTAACTATAAAACTAGTCAACTAATAACTTTCTATTAAGCTGTTCCTCCAACTCCACTTCGGTGTGAATCGTCACCTGTATCTACAAGGTCGGTTAAGCTCATTTCTAATGCCTTACGACTTAGTCCTGTTGTGCGAGGATTGAATTGGTGAAGGCGTCTCATTTGATTTCCTATGATTTCAGAAGCATCCTTGAGGATAGCTACATCATCTACTTCTCCTTTTTCACTCATCAAAAATCCAAACGTACGAGCCATTCCACAGTTTGCAATGAAATCTGGAACTACGGCAATGTTTGCGTCGGCATACATTGATATTTCTCCCATGAATATTTCTGGATCTGCAAAAGGTACATTAGCTCCGCAGCTAATCACTTCACATTGGCCATCTATGAGGCTCGTAACTTGATCTTTGGTCACAAGTCTACTAGCTGCTCCAGGAATGAATATTTCTGCTCCTAGGCTCCATATTTCGGCATTTACTTCTGCAAATGATTTAAAGCCTTCTGTATCTGGGTTTAATTTGTTTCCGGCTCTATTGATAAACATTTCTCTGATCTCCTCATATGAGTACCCTTCCTTGTTTATCAGTCCACCATCTCTGTCAATGATACCAACGATCTTAACTCCGTGTTTAGCAAGGTAAAATGCTGCAGCAGCACTTACATTTCCCCACCCTTGTATGATTGCGGTTTTTTGGTTGAGAGCTCCTCCCCATATTTCATAAAAATGACGAACTCCTTCAGAAACTCCCCATCCAGTGATCATATCAGAAATATTATATTTCTTGCTCACATCTGGAGTAAATCTCTCATCTACTACAGGAAGTAAAACCCCTGTCTGTAGACGTGTAATCGCTTGAAGTTTTTCTACTTTGCTATAGTTTTTGAAGTATCCCTGAACCACTCCTTCTTGTGGATGAAGTACTCCTAAATCAGCAGTATAAGGAATCACCTCACCATACTGATCTACATTCATATCTCCACCAGTACCGTAGTAGTTTCTTAGCATAGGCATCACAGCCGCGTACCATCTTCTAAGTACTCCTTCTTTACGAGGATCTGCTGGATCAAAATTGATCCCTGACTTAGCTCCACCAATAGGAGGACCTGCTACCGTAAACTTCACTTCCATAGTTTTGGCAAGCGACTCTACTTCACGTTTGTCTAATCCTTTACGCATACGAGTACCACCACCAGCAGCACCATTTCGTAGTGAGTTGATCACTACCCATCCTTCAGCTTCTGTCTCTGAGTCCTTCCACTCAAATACTATTTCAGGCTGTTTGTTTTCGAATTTTTTTAATAAATCTTCCATTATACTATTTTGGAGAAATCTCCATAAAGGCTTCCCGAAACAGAACTTTGTGTTGCTCCAGTTGCCACGTTAAATACATTTGTTTTGTTTTGAACTCTCAATATTCCAAGTAAAGCGAAAGCTAAAGCTTCTTTGTACTCTACAATTTTTGCTTCTGGTACTACTACCTCAGCTTCGGTATGCATTCGGATATGAGAAATGAGGGTGCTGTTGAATGCTCCTCCTCCTGTTATGTATACTCGCTTGCCGCTGGCATCACCACTGCATAAGTCCTCTATATTGTTTCCTACTTGCTGAGCTATATGGTCTACAAGAGTCTTCATCTTGTCCTCTTTCTTAGCTACGCTGTTTCTCACGTGACCCCAAAAATTAGAACTAATCCATTCCCTTCCTAATGACTTAGGTGGCTCATAAGAGTAGTAGTCTATCTCATTCAAATCTGTAAGTAAATCATAATCAATAGAGCCTCTTTCTGCTATCTCTCCATTCTCATCGTACTCCTTGTCAAACTCTCTCGCTATTCGGTTCAAAATGATATTACAAGGTCCTACATCATAGGCTACTCTGTTTCCATTTATGTCCGCAGAGATATTTGCAAAGCCACCCAAATTCAAGCACATATCGTACTCTCCATAAAGCATCTGATCTGCCACACCAACTAATGGTGCACCTTCTCCACCCAAAACTACATCTAAGGCTCTGAAATTGGTCACAGTAGGTATGCCAGTGTATGCATATATGCTGTTTCCGTCTCCTATTTGAACCGTGATGTTGTTTTCTGGTTGGTGAAATACCGTATGCCCATGAGACGAAATCAAATCAGCCTCCAAATCGTTTTCACTCAGAAACTCCTTGATATTTTCGCCTATAAACTGACCATAAAATCTATCTGTTTTGTGAAAAATCATGGAGTTTTGATGTCTCAACTTAGACAATCTAAGTCTCCACTTTTCACCATAAGAAACTGTTTTTGCTGCATTGATAGTGTAGTGCCACTTTCCCTCTTCTTGTTCTTCCAGCGTGCAATGAGCCAGGTCCAAACCGTCCATCGACGTCCCCGACATTACACCTACTATATTGTACTTTCTCATACTATATTAAGTTTAAATAAATTTCGTTTTGCATTAAATTCCTCCCCTCTAATTTTATTTTAGATTCCGTAGGCAAATTTATAATTTATTGGCTGTTGTGCAAAGTGAGCTTACCGTTTGTTAAGTATTTGGGAGAGCTGATAATATTTATCTGTGCGGTATTATGTATTTGTTACTTTTGACACTTATGAACAGGCTCATTTACCTCTGCTTCTGCACCATAGTGACGTTCAGTTTATTTGCCCAATCAAAATTGGCACAAAAACCTTTTGCCTTTGGAGTTTCACCTTTGCTGAACCAAACCTATGGGAATGGAAAATATGAACCAGGCCTAAGTGTAGGCCTTGGTTTTTTTGGGACTTATATGTGGAAACCGAACCTATCGTTTGCCGCTACTGCTGAGTACAATCACCTGATATACTCTGATGACAATGCTAATTTCAATTATCTTTCTGATGATTTATCATTGAAACTTGGATTGAAAAAATCATTTTACCAACTTGACAATTCTGCATTGATTCTTCAAGCCGTGCCTATAACGAGTCTCAGATATATCCAAGAGTATAAAGGAACGAATAATCAAAACGAAAAGAGGACAAACCTAATCCCTATGGTAGATTCTCGATTTTCACTAGGGATTTATGCAGGTTTTGAATTGGATTTCAAAGGTCGGTCTTCATTGGAATTAGGATATAGACACGTCGTAACATCGCAGGAAACAAACTCCTTTATAGATGCTGTGCCTCATCACTTTTCTCTCGCATATAAAATTAATTTTAATGCAAAAAAGAGAAAAATCAGTAAACGTCTAGAAATGCTCAAAAGCCTTTCTAAACTCAAAAATTCCACTCTATATGTCATCAATAGAACTTGTGATAAATATTCTCTTTCACAAGTAGACTCCATATTTGCAGAAAACTATACTTTTTCACGTTACAAAATCCTGAAAGATAGTGAAATAGAAGCGACATCACAGCGAAATGACATAGTACATTTTGCAGTTATAGGACGATATTATGCTAGCAAGGGAGATCCCGAATCTAATGGCATTTACTTGTTAGATAAAGATCTTGAAATATGCGAATATCCATTCCCTTATTATGAAGCAGACAATAGTAATTTCCTTGACCCAGACATGTGTATTTCTTCCATTTCTTATATGGCACGTCTAGTTAGTGTGTTCAATAAAAGACTATATAAATCACATAGATTTTGATAAATACAACTCATTTATGGATGTAATCGCAATTTTTTAGAAACTTATGCCGTTACATTTGCATTCATGAAAAAAACTAGCATCCTTTTCCTATTTCTACTCGTTGCAGCAGTTTCTAACGGTCAACACACTCACACTGAGATGAAAACCGAAGTAGACAGTGTTTCTTATGCTGTAGGAATGAATATAGCGACTAGCTTAAAAAATGGAGGAATCGATACTCTTAATTATGAGATCTTTAGTGAAGCGATGAAGGATGTCTTGGAGCATAATCACGTGAAACTAGATGGGAACCTTTCCAACAAGATAGTAAATGACTACGTGGCCAAAGCTAAAGCAGCTAAGTTAGCTGAAGTCACTGCAGAAGGGACTGCATTCCTAAGAGCAAATGCTGCAAAAGAAGGCGTGAAGAGTACTCCAAGTGGTCTACAGTATAAAATCATCAAACAAGGTACTGGAGGTATCCCTGTAGATGGTCAGCGAGTAAAAACTCACTACAGCGGAACTTTGATCAATGGAAAGAAATTTGACAGTAGCTATGACAGAGGTCAACCTGCTACATTTGGGGTAAACCAAGTAATAAAAGGATGGACCGAAGCACTTAAAATGATGCCTGTAGGAAGTAAATGGGAATTGTATATTCCACAAGAACTTGCTTATGGTGAGCGTGCTATGGGAGCAAATATTCCGGCATATTCTACCTTGATTTTCACAATCGAACTTTTAGAAATCGTACAGTAGTCTGCGAAGTCTTCTCGACATATTTCCCCAACTCCATAAGCCTATTGTCGTTTCAATATGGCTGATTTCCTTCTTAACTCTTGCTAGTGGATTTGCTCTTGCACAGGATACTACAGTCATAGATGCTCATATAGTTGACTCCAAGGGTAGTCTCAAGACTCACAAGTATGTATCTGCTACTACAGGTTCTAAACAAAAAGTCAAGTTAAAAACAGGATTATGGACTTTCTATGATGTAGATGGCAATATTCTAAAGACAGAAGAGTATGCTACACTCGGAAAGACTAGTTTCCTCTCTGGGAATCAAACCTTCTTTGACCTAGAGGGAGAAAAAATTCTCGTAAGAAATCACCAAAACAGGAGAGTTAAAAGTGAAGTAGCATACAAACCTTGCGTACTTATACTTGCTAAAGACACCTTGAGCATAGTCCAATTGGGTGACTCTGTATTCATAGACTATCCTGAACTAATAGACATGACCTGGTACAATTATTCTAATGTGCTTAGAATAAATACTATAGAAGACCCACACGCCCCTGAAAAGATAGCTAAGTACACCGCATATGAAGATAGTATCGGCAATAATTCCTTACTTCAGAATGCAAGTTTCACGATACGTCATCCCGAAAATGTAGTTGCCAATCCAGGTTTTGAAGATCATCCAACTCTCGAACGCTCATTGACCTCGTTCAATGATCAGATTACAAGTTGGCTACCTGCGTCTCCTACGCCTGATTTTTTTGTTACTCCTACGGCTGCTAGAGGAGGGCTTGCATTTGCAGGAATACGCGTATACAGTATTCATAAAGATATCGAGTATATACAAAACAAACTCAATCACCAGCTCATCAGAGGACAGAAGTATTGTTTCTCTGCATATGTAAAACTTGGGCCTTCTAGCAGTTTTGCTACGGATGCTTTTGGGGTTCACTTCAGTCCTAACGCTATTCAATTCAAAAAACTAGACGAATCTGGCCTTACTCCAGACCTCAGTTTGGATAATGAATATCTCACTTTCAAAAGCAGGTGGATGGTCATGCAATGCTCGTATACTGCAGACGGGACTGAAAACTGGATGACAATCGGAAGTTTTAAACCGATAGATTCTATTCATATAAAAAGCGTATTTGGTCGAGGTGGTGAGAGCTACTATTATATAGATGATGTGTCGCTGGTGCCTATAGATAAGGATGAAGAATGTCCCTGCAACATAGACGGATCAAATGGTTCTGTAGATATGAGTCCTAAACGTCCATCACTTACTTCCGCATCTAAACAGCAATTTCAACAAAAAATTGGTTCGATGGAAATAGGAGACCGATTGATTCTAGAAGATATCTTTTTCAATATAGACAAGTACGACATCCTACCCGAATCAGAAATTGTTCTCAAGGAATTAGTGGATATACTAAACAAATATCCCAAAATAGTACTCGAAGTATCTGGTCACACGAGCAATACAGGAGACTATGACCACAATGTAAATCTATCTAAGAAAAGGGCTATATACGTAGGAGCATACCTTATACAAAAAGGAATAGATGGAGCTCGCATTCAGACGAAAGGATATGGACCTGATATGCCGATAGCTGAAAATGACACTGAGGAAAACCGCAAGCAGAATAGACGAGTAGAAATTAAAATACTCGACCGGTAGTCTTCTTGATTATTCTAGTTCTAGGCATAATCATTAGCTTTGTGACAATAGGATGACCTTAAAAGTGTTTACTTTTATGGCCACATTAGGATTAATGGATAAAGAAACATTATGAAAAAATTATCACAAACGCTTATGCTGCTCTTTATGGCAACCGCTGTGTTTGCACAGGTTCAGAAGCACGCTCTTATTATCGCCATAGGTGATTACCCTTCTGAAACCGGGTGGAATAAAATCAGTTCTGCGAACGATATTCCATTGGTACGTGGAGCTTATGAAAAACAAGGATTCGACAAATTTATCGTTGTGCAAGATTCTGCAGCTACACTCAAAGGAATACTAGCATCATTCACACAGCTATCCAAATCTGTAAAAAAAGGAGATATAGTCGCCATACACATTTCGTCTCACGGACAACAGATATATGACGATGGAAACAAGGATGAGATAGACGGTTATGATGAAGCCATTGTAACATTCGGGGCTAATGCCGAATTCAGTGACACCTATAGAGGTGAACTACATCTCAGAGATGAGCACTTTGGAGCCTTGGTAGACAATATCCGTGGAATCTTAGGCCCAAAAGGCGATATACTTATCACTATAGACGCTTGTCACAGTGGAACTGCTACTAGAGGAGAAGGAAAATCTAGAGGTGGTAAAGCTCCGCTGGCACCATACCACTATAAGCCTGAAACAAAAGATAAAAATGAGGTAGGAATGTTTGAAAAGAACTACCCATTTAGCAGAGGTGCGGACGCTCCAAAACTATCACCTATGGTGGTCATCTCAGCTGCTCGTGCTGATGAATTGAACTATGAATTTGAAGGAAAAGGATCACTCTCACTTGCCCTGTCTCGGAGTATGAACAACCTTGGGACAAACTACAGCTACAGAACACTCTTTAGCAAAATATTAAAAGAAATGTCTGTAATAGCTCCAAGACAATCTCCTGCACTAGAAGGAGATGTAGATAGAAAGCTTTTTGGAGGGAAAGTGGTACAGCAGGAGTCCTACTACAAAATCACTGAGCTAAATTATGATGCTATTCGTATAGATGGTGGAGTTTATACAGGATTAAATGAAGGGTCAACTTTTGAAATATATCCTGCAGGAACTATATCTACAGATAAAGAAACTCCAGTAATGAAAGGATCTGTAACATATGCAGAAGGGTTTGCTTGTAATGGAACTCTCGATGGAGAGCTAAAAGGAACTCCTAACGAATACTGGTTGTTTGTCAAAGAAAAGTCGTATGGTGACCGTACAGTTTGGCTGCGTCTGGGGAAAGACTTGAATAAAAGTGAAAGAAAGTCAATTACTGAACAAATGGCATCCTCTTCACTTATAAAACTAGCAGAGAAAAATCAAAAGGCTGAGTTTGAATTGGTTCCAAACGGTAGAGGCATGAATGACATCAAACGTACCAGTGATGGCAGTATCTACAAGGAAAATATTAGATCTGGCGATATCCGTGCGATTAAAAAATCGCTTGTAGCTTATGCTCAAGGAAAGTTTGTCAAGGAAATGGAAATTGACAATCCTGACTATAATGTAGAACTAGAACTAATACCATTCAAAATGTTAGATGGAAAGGTGGATACTTTAGAACTCGGAAATATCCAGGACGAAGGAGGAATCCCAGTATTTACAGAAGATGTACAAGCCTTTATCAAAATCACGAATCACGGGGATTTTGACATTTACTTCAACATCGTGGATATTCAACCTGATGGTGTTATAAATCCATTGATTCCTAACCCTCGAAAAAATGAAGATCCAAAAGAATTCAAAATAGAAGCTGGCAAGTCGTTCACTTTGCCTCGAAATCGCAAAGTGTCTTTTGCACCTCCTTATGGTCTAGAGACTTTTAAAATATTCGCGAGTTACCAACCAATTAACCTATCCCCTATCATAACAACCAGAGGAGCTCCCGCCGGAGCTTCAACTCCACTCGAAACACTTTTTCGATCTGGATATACAATGAGCCGAGGAGCATCCGTAGGAAGCATGCCTACTGATACTGACGCCGCAACATTTTCTTACATTTTTAAAATAGCCCCAAACAAATAATAACATGAATAAGCAACTAAATAATACCATGAAAAAGCAAATTATATTAATCATTACCCTAGCACTTCCATTTATTGGATTTGCACAAGACTTTTCTAGAGAAAACCCTGAACCCGAATCCTTTCCGTTTGGTGAAATCGGAGATACTTCTAGAGGCGTTTTCGGTGCGGATGACCGTATCGAAGCAACTGACGCATTCGGATATGCCGACTATGTGCGTGCTACGGCAGTGATGGTCCCTAAAAAAGAAGTTTCCGGAGACAAGATATATGGGTACTCCCTTCGAGACAG
Source organism: Bacteroidia bacterium (assembly GCA_049609445.1). Classification (GTDB taxonomy): domain Bacteria; phylum Bacteroidota; class Bacteroidia; order NS11-12g; family UBA9320; genus UBA9320. The sequence continues at coordinate 9,112 of JBMYYN010000052.1, forward strand.
ATTAAAATTCATATACAAGACAGATAAGTTTGATGAGAATGTGAAGTTCTTGGATCAACCGACTTGCGGAAGTTGTACTGGATTTTTAATAGCTCCAGATATCTTAGTCACTGCTGGTCACTGTATAGAGACTATGGAAAAAGCAAATGACTATGTATGGGTTTTTGACTATACGACAGACAAACACCATAATTCAAAAAGAAAGTATGTGACCATACCTGTAAAGGATCAATATACTGTGAAAGAAATCATAACTGCAAAGTATGGAAAGCTTAGTAATATGACAGATTACTCAGTACTTCGATTGGATAGAAAAACGGACCGTGAACCATATAGATTCCGTACGTCTGGAAAAATTGGTTTGTTCAATGATGTATATATGATAGGATCCCCTACTGGTCTTCCATTAAAAATGGCTGATAATGCATATGTGGTTAGCAACACCAAAGAAAAGTGGTTTAAAAACAACTTAGACGGATTCCCAGGAAACTCAGGAGGACCTGTGTTTAATAAAACAGGATTCATAGAAGGTATACACGTACGTGGTGCTGTGGAGGAGAAACATAGCAAGCTTACGGGCGACTATTACTATGACAAGGATTGTGACTGTGTGAAAACCGTAGAATTTAATTCTGCGTACAGTACTGGAGGTTCTCAAGCTCACAGAATCACGCATACATACAGCAATAGCCTGGACATGGCAATCTATGAGAACATCGAATATGCTATAGAAACGAAAAACAATAAAAGACTAGATAAGTGGCTTGTATATCAATGGATTCTAAAGCACAAGTACACCGAAGATAGAGGTAGACTAGAGTTTGTAGCTATTGCAAATAACAACCTCGTTGCTTTGGAAAAAATGCTCAAGATTTCCAAAGATTACGGTTTAGCAGATAAGAATGGTAAGACTCTGTTACACCATGCAGTAGATGCTAAAAATGCCGATCTCGTTAGCTATCTTCTCAAAAACGGAGCTAGTCCAAACGTAAAAGATGGCAATGAAAAATCAGCCTTGGCTTATGCTGCCTATAGTGGTAACGTAGATGCTGTGAAAACAATGCTAGAACGGGGAGGAAAGATTGAGTTTTCAGATAGAAACGGAAATACCGTACTGCACAATGCTATCCTTTCTGGAAATAGAGAAATCGTTCGAATGCTTGCTATGAAAGGTGCCAATTTCAAAGTCAAAAACTACGACGGTAAAAATGCTAAAAAACTGGCTAAGAAAAATATGTCAAAGGATTTTGCCAAGTATGTGAAGAAAGCAGCTA
>JBMYYN010000053.1:0-10316 GCA_049609445.1 Bacteroidia bacterium
CCTTTAGGACTTTGTATAAGCTTCCTTCCCAATTGAGCTTCTGACTCTAGTTTAGAAAGAAGTGCTTCCGTATCATCGCAAATCTGCAATGCACTTTCTTTGTTTTCAAATAAACCTGACTCCAAATAGTACTGAACCTGCTTGATAGTGCTATCAAGTGTCTCAGGAGCCCAAATCTCGGTACTAGGAACACCGTGATAATTGACATATATACGGTCTGTAATATCTTCATACTCTCCTAAATGATCATTTGCATCAAACTTCTTTTGGACGAACTCTTCCATATTCAATACACTTCTTTGCCAAAAGAAAAGTTTGAACCGACTCAAAGATTTGAACCCAAATTGCCTAAAATAAGGCAAGTCCATTGCAGTCATCGTAATATGCTCATCACCTACGGCTCTTTTCGTGAGCATCTTCAACTCCATCTCTATTCCAGACAAATAATTGATAATACTGAACTTATCCCTAAACATAGCATTGAACTGAAAAGGCACCAATCTACCTTGATAATTTATAACTGAATCAAAAGAGATATTAAAATGAAGACATATCCTTTGAATCTCATCAAAAGTCAATGCGGTGTCCCCACGCATTCGTCTGTAAGCTGCGTCTGCGTTTACCCCTAAGAGTTCAGCTAACTCTGTAGCCAAATTCTTTGACCCTATTCTTTCCTTACACTGTTCTATTAATATTCTTTGATTGCTCATATTATCGAATTTTACAAATTGGAATAAAAGTTAGAATGATTTGTATCGTAAAACACTAACAAATCATCTTCTTGCCAAATATACATTTATTAATCAATATTTTGACGAAATGCACAAACGGAAAATCATTGAAAACTATCTATTTCCAAATGAACGGAAGTTATTCGATTATAAAAACGCTCATTCTCCCTCCACCTTTGAACTAACAAAATGAGAGAAACCATGAAAAAAACAATTTTAACAATCGCATTATTTTTTACAACTCAACTTCTAATGGCTCAGAATCCAAAACTAGCCGTAATTAGCTTTGATGCTCTTGGAGCAAAACTTGAGACTGACCAACTCACCGAACTTCTTCGAATAGAGATCAGCAAGCACGAAAAGTACGAAATGATAGACCGCTATGAAATCCGTGAGGCCTTAGGCGGAGCAGACATCGACTACAAATCATGCTTTAGCAAGTCATGCCTAAAGCAAGCAGGAGAAGTCCTAAATGTAGACTACGCTATCAGTGGCAGTGCAGACCTACTAGGCGAAGCTCTATTTGTACGTATCAGAATGATAGATTTAAAAACTGGCGTACTCGAAAAAGAAATCGTTAGAGAATTTCTGAATATTCCAGAAAAGGTAAACACTATGATAAGTATCTGTGTAAATGAACTCGTAGACAAACCAAACGACGACCTAATAGTACAGAGTCTAAGCAATAGAGAAAGTTATGAAAGTGCTGTAAACAACCCGTACTACCAGACCTTAAGCTTATCAGGGCCACGTATGGGATACTCATTCTTCACTGGTGAGATGGCAAGCACACTACAAAAGCCTAAAAACGAGGGTGGATACGATGCATATCCCGCATTTTTCCAAATGGGTTACCAATTTGAAAAACAGTACCTAAACGAAGGAAAATGGCAAGCTCTATTTGAATTTGTCCCAATGATCAGCGGACTGGACCAAGGATTATTTGTTCCAAGCTTTACTGCAATGAATGGAATACGAAACAACAAAAATGGGTTGGAGTTTGCTATCGGACCATCGATGAATTTCACTAGAGAAGAGAAGGCATACCTCATAGGTGATGAGTGGATACGTGATGCAGATATCGACAATCCAGAGGATTACTACTTGGAAGACTACGACACAAAAGACGTGATGGACAGTAGAGGAAATGTATCTCTATCTACATACGTCGTAATCGCAGCAGGGTACTCCCTCAAAAGCGGGAAGCTCAATATTCCAATCAACGTATTCGTAGTACCATCTAAAGAAAACCTGAGATACGGGTTCTCATTTGGATTCAACGTAAGAAAATAACCGAAAGCTCACAAGAATTAACACTTTTAACCAATCAGAAGACTTTGTTAATTCTTGGTTATCTAGGCCATTACCGACACCTTCGGTAGTGGCCTTTCTTTATTTACGTGGCTATAGTTTAACAAACTTTAAGTCTGCAGTTTCGCCCCCTCTAACTTTCAAGAAATACACACCACTTTTTAGTGATTTGACATCAATCCCAAGAGTTGAACTCATCTCACCAATCAATAAGACTTTTCCCTCCAGTGAGGATATTTCAACAAGAACAGGCTCATTAGTGTTTAAGAATAATACAGAAGTCGCTGGATTCGGCTTTAGCAATAAATCGTTTATAGATTCCAGGTCATCTACATTTGCAAACTTATACTCCGATGCTTTCACCGCAGCATAGGAATTGACCTTGCCCCATCCCCATGTCAGGTCACCAGTCTTTGGCAAAATTCCTGTTCGTATATCTTCACGAGCGGTGTTATGCAATATAACTTTAGCTTCATCTGCATACAGGTTAGGATTAGCCTGGAGCATCAATGCCACCACACCTGCCGTAGCAGGACTACTCATACTGGTTCCTGAGAATCTCGAAAATGGATAATTCTTTCCCTTAAAAGACACATTCTCTAACAGAGTAAAACTTCTATTGGTAAACGAAGACACACTTGAAGCTACATTCACTCCTGGTGCAGAAACATCTGGCTTCATTCGTCCGTCTATAGTCGGTCCTTCACTCGAAAAATCAGCGATAAATCCGCCTCCCATAATTCCCTGACTCGTAAATGTCTCGCTTCCGTGAGCCGCTACGGTGATAACCGATCGAGTGCTTGCAGGTTCTCCTAGACTATATTTAGCATCTCCCTCTACCCAACCAGGCAAAAATGCAGAAAAAGGCATCCCCCAATTTCCTACATCCGTAGTCAACTCAGTCACATTATAAAAATGAACATCACCGTCTTCAGCATACGCCTTCAACCCTATTCTCAAACTTGTATTTTTACTCTGGATACGCAATCGAGTGTGAGGATTATTATTCAAAGGGTTGCTTCCCTCTAATTCAAAATTGTACCTGATTGTATCAGCACCTATCACCAAAAAAGAATCTAGGTAATCATTCCGCCCTACTGTAGAGTAAAATGGCGATTCTCCTACTATGTTTTTATCCCTATCATAAACCGTAAAACCGGATGTAAAATGTTTACCTGACTCTCCCCACATACTGATACTCTGCCCCCACATATGAGGATTTGATCCATAACCATAAAACTCTACTCTACTCTGAATTGTGTCTTTACTAAAACTATGTTTGATGTGGAATTTCACATCGCCATTGTTGCCACCGGAGGTCACAAAGATCACTCCCTCTTCACTAAGCAAGTCCAAAGCTCTACTTACCAATGAAGTCCCATCCAATGGACCAATATTGTACAACCCCCAGCTCATATTTACCACAAGACGTTTATTGTACTCTGCGGCCTTCTCCTTCATCCAATAAAGTGCATCTATCACTGCTGCCTCGTCCACCAGAAAAGTAGCAAACAAAAAATCCGCTTCATAGGCAACTCCTCTATGCTCCGTGCCTGCTCCTGAACCGCCCGCTATGCCAGCCACATGCGTTCCATGGGTCGCATATCCATATATATTTAAGGTATCTTTTTCTGCGGCTAATAACTCCGCCTCTCCTACGTACTCTGTACCGTAGTCATACCCATCTGGATGCGGACCACTTTGCTTAAACTGATCCCAGGCTGCCAATATTCTAGTATGCTGCAATGCAGTGTCGTAAAACATAGGGTGTGTATAATCAAAACCCCAATCTGTCACTCCTATGATGACATCTTTTCCTGTATATCCTTGCACTAGCTCTTCTCCTGAGTATACACTATCCGCTCTTAAATCTGGAATTGCCTTTTTGAGATTTGGGGCAATCTTATTGGCCATCTGTAAATATTTTACTCCTCTTATTTGCCGAAGATTCTCTATCTGACACCCAGCTATGCGAAGAGTGACCACGTCTCCAATATGTGTACCTACAACGCCACCGAGAGCTATGACTTCCTCAGAATCAAACTCTTCATCTACCAACAGGAGCAATGAATGCTCTAAATGTGACGCAGAAGATTTTAGACTTACTTGGGTCGATACAGGAATTGCTACTTGAGCGTTTACTGCTCCTAGCAAAGCTACCAATTGCACGACTATAAGGCACCATTTTATCATTTTCCGAAAGTACATCTTACGCTACGAATAGACAAACAAGTAATATTTCATATCTTCGAATAAAACCAACCACCTTTCCAATTATGAAAAACATACACTTGTTCATAGCGGTCATTCTATTATCTCTCATCTCTTCTTGCAAAACTTATAGACAAGTATCTTTTACTCCGGAAGAGTTATATGCAAGATCCAATTTTGCAACAAACTACGACCAGTTTGTTTACATAGTGCACAAACAAGATAGTGCATATGAAGTAGCAGACCCTTTATTAAAAAACGGTGTCATATCTGGTAAACGGACAGCTACAGAAAAATACGATCCAAAAGAAACAAGCAGGAAAGAACGCAAATCAGAGATTCACTTATATCCACATGCCGATTCAGAACTAGCACGTCCAATGCGTGACTCGGACTCCACAGTAAAACTTTACAAAGAAGATATCCAAAGTGTGCAGATGTTTGCCAAAAAACGAGGCGGCTTTCTAAGTATTCTCCTTGGTCTTCTGGCTTTGATAGGAATAATCCTAGGTCTTATAATCCTGATTTTTATAGGAGCGGTAGCTTCGAGTGATGGCGGAGGAAGCTCGTCCGGAAACGGTGGCGGGGGCGGTGGATCCGGAGGCGGAGGAGGCGGCGGTAGTACGAGTACGGGAAATGGCGGAAGCTGCTATATAGCAACTATGACTTATGGCTCATACGAGGCTCCACAGGTTATGGTTCTACGAAAATTCAGAGATCAGGTTCTTGCACCCACTGCTCTAGGCCGCAAGTTTATAGCTTGGTACTACCAAAACTCACCAGCGTTTGTAAAGAAGCATGAAGACAACACTCTTGTGCACCTATGCTCCAGAGCACTTCTAGACCCGTTTGTTGGTATTCTAAAAATCCTTCTTCGTAAATGAGAACAGCTGCTTTGAGCTTCTTGCTCTCTATAAGCATACTAAGCTTCGGGCAAAGAGCATTTACGGTAAAGTTCTTTGGCCTAACCATGCATCCTGGCGGTGACCCTACTGCACATCTACAGCCTTACAAGCTAGATGATGAAGCCAAGTTTGTTATGAATTACGGTGGCTTTATAGGTTATGAGAAGTTTATCTATGAAGATCTGGTATCTCTAAAAGCGATTCAAGGATTTATGTCTGATTGTTCGGCTGGGTTTGCTAGTGTCTCCCATCTAGGAGTACGAGCCAATATAATCAACACGACCAATCATAAACTTTATTTTGGAATCGGCCCTACAGTTATAGTCAGAGAATCTTGGAGTCGATTTGGTGACGACTACGAATCTTCCGGTTACTTCAATGAGAGACAAACAAATAAATTAGGAGATCTGCAGTGGAAAATGATTCCCTACGCTTTCGAGTTTGAGTATGATTATGCGTTATCACAAAAAGATCAAATCTCCCTAAGTGTCACTCCAGGAGTACCCATAGCCATCCTTGTTTCAGTAGGATGGAAACACTGGATAGAAATCAAGGAATACCCAACGTGGAAGTATTATACTCCTAAAAAGAAAACTAAATGATAAAGTGGATCAATAAAATCACTGGAGTCACTGACCGTAGAAACACATGGAAGCAAGCGGCAGAAGAGATGGGAGGAAAATTCATTCAAGGCTCATGGTTTGTTTCAGATACGCTAGAATATGTTTACACAAGCCAGTCTTCAAAACACAGTTGGAAAATCGCACTCTACATTGATTCTGGCGATGAAGATTCTTCCACCTTTCATGAAATTTCCGTAACCTACATATCGCCGGACGGTTTCGAATGTCGCCTATATGAGGAGAATTTTCTTTCACCGTTAAGCAAACGACTTGGTTTTCAAGACATCGTAATAGGAGACCAAAAATTTGACAAGAGCTATGTCATAAAAGGGAATGACGTTGAAAAAACAAAAATGCTTCTAAACTCACAACCCATCAAAGATTGCATTTACAAGGAGCAGGGCATCCGCTTGTATATTCAACAAATTTCAAAACCTTACAGCTATGTTGGAATTGAAAATGTTCATAGAATAATTTACTCAACTGCCAATCTTCTAGAAACGTCAGAAAGAATTGTTCAATTATTTACCTTGTACTGCCTCATTCTCGAACGACTGGAAAACATAGGTTCCGCTAAAGGATATATGGAAAAATGAGTAATTCAAGAAACAATAATCGGCACTACTCTGAGCCTGCTATCTGGGAAGCCGCCGCAAATAAAATCGGTGGGACTTTCATTCTAGGTAACTGGCTTACCTCTAACAAAATTGAATACACTTACCATAGCGTTTCTTACGATCATAAATGGAAAATTGTTCTAGATAAATATTCAAGCAATGATGAAAATAGCATAACATATCACAGAGTTCAAACCGTTTTTCTTTCCAAAGATGGACTTGAGTGCAGGCTTTATCCGAATAGATTACTCTCTTCGATCCTTAAGACCATAGGTTTTCAAGACATAGAGATTGGAGACCAAAGGTTTGACCAGAAGTTTATGATAAAAGGCAATGATATAGAGAAAATAAAAATTTTATTTCACTCCAAACCCATCAGAGATTGCCTCGTTACGGAAAGTGATTTCCTACTTTCTATTGAAGATCACATATCACTGTACAAACCAAAAAACAAATCAAGAATCTATTTTCAGACATCTCACCGACTGCTTACCACAGCTCGCATAGTCAAGATATTTAAGCTTTACTGTCTACTTCTAGACAGACTAGCAGGACTTGGCTCTGCCAAAGGATTTATGGGGAAAATGAACTAATCCTCTACGTCTACCGCATTTTTGAAAATACGTGGCTTGACGATACCGTGTATGAGTTCTGTCTCTGGCTTACCTAGTTTCTGACCTGCTCGGCTTGTAGACCACAGCACAAAAACTCCGCCTAGTATAAAAGGAATAGCCCAAAGTATATACGAAGACAATCCGAGATTGTACCTAGAAAGTCCTACAACAGATATCACTAAAGTCACAAAACCGAGAAAGAAGTATACAAACATGTAACCTAACCATATATCAGGTTTGGGACCATACAGTCCTCTTACTTCTGTACCTTCACCCGTCTCCTCCATATGAAGTGATAACTGCGGAGACCAAAAATGTCTATCCTTTTCTGCTATACGAATACGCACATCATTGTGTGTAATTCTACCTACGATCTTGTCTTTATGCTCCACTAGCAATTTTTTCACCTCATCTGTAATTTGCTCGGGAGTTTCAGGCACGAGTTTTTTGAATCGTAACCTGACTTCAAATAATTCTGTAGACATTCTCCAAAACTATGTTTTCAGAGAGTTATATACCAAGACAAAAAGCAGAATAAAAACTGATTTTCATCGTATGAACGAGCTGATAGATGTCGATGAGGCTACACCAACCCCTTCAGAAGCTCTTTCATACTCACTTCTTTGGAGATGATATCCTCGAGTTCTGATATTTTGATACGTTTCTGCTCCATAGAATCACGGAACCTAATAGTCACAGAATCGTCGGTAAGACTATCGTGATCTACCGTGATACACACCGGTGTACCTACAGCATCTTGTCTTCTGTATCTTTTTCCAATTGCATCTTTTTCTTCATAGAAACAATTAAACTCAAGACTTAAGTTCTTCATTATCTTACGAGCAACATCAGGCAATCCATCTTTTTTGGTCAATGGCAAAATAGCACACTGGTAAGGAGCTAGAGCTGCAGGTAGCTTAAGCACGGTTCTGCTCTTGCCTTCTCCTAAATCTTCCTCTTGCAGTGCGTTACTCATTAGGACTAAGAACATTCTATCTAATCCTATGCTCGTCTCTACGACATACGGCACATAGCTTTCATTACGATCATTATCAAAGTACTGAAGTTTTTTTCCTGTAAACTCTTCGTGCTGTTTCAAGTCAAAGTCTGTACGTGAGTGAATTCCTTCTACCTCTTTGAAACCAAATGGAAAATTATATTCTATATCCACAGCTGCATTGGCATAATGAGCCATTTTTACGTGGTCATGATATCTATACTTGGCTGAATCAGTCCCCAGATTTGTATGCCATTTCAGTCTGTGTTCTTTCCAGTAGTCGTACCATTTTTTTTCTTCACCAGGAGCTACGAAAAACTGCATTTCCATCTGTTCAAACTCCTTCATACGCATAATGAACTGACGAGCTACGATTTCATTTCTAAACGCCTTGCCTGTCTGAGCTATACCAAACGGAAGCTTCATACGCCCAGTCTTTTGTACGTTCAGATAATTCACAAAAATACCTTGAGCAGTCTCAGGACGTAGGTAGATTTGACTCTCACCATCAGTCGCACTCATCTGAGTACTGTACATCAGATTAAACTGACGCACATCCGTCCAATTCTTACTTCCACTCACAGGACAAGCTATACCCAACTCTAAGATCAAGTCTTTAACCTTGTCAAGCTCTCCGTTCTCTAGACCTTCTTTCATACGAGCGTCTATCTCCTCTATCTTAGCATTATTTCTTGCTATATTGGGATTAGTCGCTACAAACTGAGCTTCATCAAAGTCATCTCCAAAACGCTTTCTAGCCTTTGTGATTTCTTTTTGATTCTTGACTCTATATTTTTCCTGATAATCTTCTATGAGGACATCTGCACGATATCTCTTTTTAGAATCTTTATTATCAATCATCGGATCACTGAAACCATCTACGTGACCACTCGCCTTCCAAACCTTAGGAGCCATAAAAATAGAAGCATCTATTCCTACGATATTCTCGTGAAGCTGCACCATGCTCTTCCACCAGTACTCCCTAATATTCTTTTTCAGTTCTACCCCATTTTGACCGTAGTCATATACCGCAGCAAGGCCGTCATAGATTTCACTACTTGGGAAAACAAATCCATACTCTTTAGCATGGGATATTACATGTTTAAAATGTTCTTCAGACATAGATAATAAGTTGCTGCAAATTTATTGATATGTTATTGATAGCCTAACCCAAAAGGACATTGGTGAACCAAAAGTGAATTTTGTTCAATTTGACAACCAATGAGGAAACATATGCAACTATATTGTACGTCATGAGCAAGATTCTAATTCCAGAACCATGTCACGAAGATTGGGACAATATGACCGCCACACAGCAAGGTCGTCACTGTCAGAAATGCGAAAAAACGGTACACGACGTCAGCCATATATCCAATGATGAGGTACACAAGCGTTTTGAACTGCTAGGTGGCAACATGTGCCTACGTATCCCAAAAGAAAGAACAACTGCATCTCCGAAACATGTAAATTGGAAAAGCATCTTCGTTGCAGTTGTGTTATCGATATGGTTAAGCATACAAAACTTCGTTGCAAAAGCTCAAGACACCCTATCTGACAGCACAGAAAAAGATAACAACAAAGTCATCGCACAATGTCTAATATCGGGTGTAGTCTTAGATAGTCTCAATGATGGATCTCCAATGCCATTTGCCTTAATAGAAGTCCACTTAGACAACGAAAAGGTATTTCGTAGTTACTCCGATACTTTAGGACGATTTCGAATAGAAATAAACACAGAATTGAAAGAGAACGACAGCTTAAACATAAGCTGCACCATGCTTGGATATAAGAAAATAGAAAGAAAATCTTCGGTCAGAGACTCGATTGATGTAGAGTTCTTTTTACAAGAAAACCATGCATGTCTCAATGAAGTAGTGATAGCTATAGAAAGAGATAAGCAAATCATCAAAGGAGGCATGTCTGGCATCATAATGATGGGAATCCCTGTAAGAAGAACGCCTAACCTAAAAGTGTACCGAAAACACGTCCATGGATATAATGGCACTAAGACGTACTACAGTGATGATATAGAGAAATATAATTTGGGCCGGTAAACACTTAGTTTAGACCGTTATACTAATTTACTTATAATATTCCCCACATATTTCATTTATCTCTCCCATTTTCTTCGTTAAAAATACTCGATATAGCTAAGGCTATGTCTGTGTTTTTTTTGTCTCGAAACTGAAAAATATAATCTAAAATCTTAACGGAACATTTCACAACTAAATTAGTATTATTCCGTTATTTTGCTATTCTGAAACTTTTAAAAACAGATTTCTTAAAAGATGCTGGAATACTATTCAG
>JBMYYN010000054.1:0-10272 GCA_049609445.1 Bacteroidia bacterium
TTTGAAACTCGTTTCTTATACATGGTATTTAGTTGTAAAAACATGCCGTAGTCAAAAAAAATGTCATCGCTCAACTAAGCAATGACATTTTAGCTTTAGAGTTTGGTTTTACTGCACTCGCAAGAGCATAGGAGAAACACTACGAGTGATGTTGTATTCTGTGTTTTTAGCTTTGATGCCTTCTATAGAGAACCTATCTCCTGACCGGGCATTACACATATGTCTTTTCATAGCCTGTGAGAGTGTGCTGCCAGTTCCTGATATCATAATAGCAGGTCTGTTTCTCGGTTGGTAGATAAACTTGTATCTCAAGACCTTGAAGGGCAAGTTGTAGGCAAAATCTTGACCTAAGGTGGCTAAGACATTGTTTTGAGCACAGAGCTGGGCTCTTGTGACTGCTCTGCCTGTATTCTGAATTCCTCCTAGCATAGCATCAGGGGAAGGCACATCACGTACTCTGAATGAAGTGGTCCCCATCATTCTCCCTTTGGCGTATACAGTGATATTCACTTCGCGTGAAGGTCCAGTAACATTGACTTTGTAACGGCCATTGCTCCCTGTTACTCTTGCACCATTATTTGATTCCACTCGTATGTCCGCTGCACTAAATCCAGGAACAGATATACTCAGAGGATTATCCAATGATCTATACAATAAGTTCAACGCATCAGGAGATACCGTAGCTACAGGTTTAAACACTTGGTACGTGTGGTTATACGCGTAGGACTCCGGTTCGCCAGTTTTGGGATTGTTTACTTCGATGTATCCTTTTACTGTTTTCTCGCCTATACCATTCGCTCTAAAAGCAATTTTGCCTACACCACTATCTATCGAAGTGAGCTCTTCGCCATTCATAGATATTTTAGGAGTTATACTATTGCTTGAGGCGATGAGCATCACATCAGCTTCATAGTTTTCTCCTTCCATCACATAGTTGCTTTTTGGGACTATAGCCGCACTTAGATGATCTACTTGATGGTTTGTCTGATTCACACCATACATTAGTTTTCCTATGACGTCGGTTTCCAACGCCTTTACGTTATTTTGATATTGGGTGAGCAGTGCTACTAGTGCTCCTACAGGTTGATATTCAAGATTGATGGTTGCCCAAGTCCGTTTTCCTACAGATGTACTAGCAGGTTCATCCGCATTGAGTAAGTTGGCTTGTTTGGCAGATAGATATACGCGATCATCTACAAAAAGGTCTTTTTCGTTAGGTTTTAGCAAGGCAAGCAGCTTATCGCGAGTCATGTTTATTTTGGTTTGTAATTCCTTGCCTTTTTTACCGCCATCTTTTACCATAAAGAGGTATGCGTGTTTTTCCATACCTTCTGGGGTTTTGAGAGCTGTTAGGCCGTCCTCTCCTTCCTCTTCTTCAAGTCGCCCATCATATAAGTCTATGATTTCTTTTTTCAGACTTACCACATATTGGTCAAACTCAGAGGATATTTTCTGGGCTTCCAATGCTGTTTCATAGTAAGGTTTAGCCTTTGTTTTTTCTTTTGATAAAATAGCAGCAAAGCTTGCCATTTGAGTTTGAATTTTTTGATCATAACTTTCAGCTGAGCTGATAAAGTTTTTCTCCATAAGATGAAATGCTTTGAGGACGTGTTTGTCTACATTGAGAGCGAGTAGGGCTATCAATACGATATACATCATGTTGATCATTTTTTGCCTTGGTGATAATTTTGTTTCTGCCATAATATTTCGGTATTCTTTTAGTTTGGGTAAACATGAATTTGAACCTTTGACAAGTCAGGTTGCTACAAGTAGCAGAGGGAGATTTTGATTTAGATAATGTACTCGATAATCCTATTTGGATATTGACTTCCGGCTGTCATTGAGTACTAGGTCAGTGTACTAAGAACGAGAGGATGTCTTGATTATTGCATTAGCATGACAGAACTATTTTTTCTGCGGAAATTCTTTGAACAAGACATTTAGTTTCATTTGTACTCAGATTGACAAATTATTATCAAATACTAGGAGTCGAAAACTTCGCTTCGCTTAAAGAAGTGCGAAGAGCATATATCTCTGCAATCAAAAGAGTACATCCTGACATAAATAGTTCACCTCAGGCAATAGAAAAAAGTAAGGTTCTGAATATAGCCAAAGAGGCTCTAGAGACTCCAGCTAAGAAAGAAAAGTACGACAGAAGGCTGAAATGGCATCTTGAGTTTCCTGACGTGGTACAAACGTATAGGAGGCCAACAAGCTCCCAGCAGAGGGATCCTAGACATAAAAGGTACAGGCCAGCCAGTGCCGAAGAATTGAAGAGGAGAAAGAAGAGAAGACAAGAACAAACAATGAGAGAGTATGAGGATAATTTGAAGAGGTATCCGATTGATTTGAGATATACGCTGTGCGGAGTTTACCTAGCTATATCGTTAGTTCCTGTCCTTATTGCAGTAGGTTATGCAGAGATGCCAGCTGGGATATTTACCGGATTTATTGCCTCTTTTTTATTCTTCAATGCCCTGCTAACGTTTGTAGATGAGTACTATAAATATCACGATTATTTAGCAACCAAGAAGCCCCTTTTGTTTGACTTAGACAAAAGAACCAACCAGATTTTGTACTATGGCTACGCTGGAACCATGATTGGAATATTCCTATTAATGTCTTTATAAAGTGAGCTCAACCTAAAACAAAAAAGCAGTCAATCCGATATGAATTGACTGCTTTAATAAGTTGACTTTTTGGTTTAATCTTCTTCTGCAAAGTATTCATAGAAGTACGGAATCGTTTCTATGCCCTTGTAGTAGTTGAATAACCCATATTTTTCATTTGGTGAGTGTATAGCATCACTATCAAGCCCAAAACCAAAAAGAACAGTTTTTAGCCCTAAGACTTCTTCAAAAAGTGCAACAATAGGAATACTTCCACCACCACGAGTTGGGATAGGTTTCTTGCCAAATGTTTTTTCCATTGCCTTGCTTGCAGCTCTGAAGGCTTTACTATCCGTCGGTGTCACAGCCGCTTCTCCACCGTGATGAGGAGTTACTTTTACTTTCACAGCTTTAGGTGCTATACTTTCAAAATGTTTTTGGAACATTTCAGTTATCTCAGCCGAAGTCTGACTAGGAACTAATCTCATGCTTATTTTAGCATATGCCTTACTCGGGAGTACAGTTTTCGCACCTTCTCCAGTATATCCACCCCAGATGCCATTGACATCTAAAGTAGGTCGGATTCCTGTTCGTTCTATGGTCGAATATCCTTTCTCTCCTAATACATCATCTACTTCTAGTTCTGCTTTATAATCATCAAGGCTAAATGGAGTTTTTGCCATCTCAGCTCTATCTGATTCACTTACCACATCTACTTTGTCGTAGAATCCAGGGATTGTGATGTGGCGATTTTCGTCATGAAGGCTGCTAATCATATCACATAGTACATTGATAGGATTTCCTACGGCTCCTCCATACGTACCACTATGTAAATCTATATTTGGCCCAGTCACCTCTACTTCTACATAACTAAGTCCTCTAAGTCCCGTGTCTATACTTGGTACATCATTGGCTATCATGCCCGTATCAGATATTAGAACTACATCTGCTTTTAGTTTTTCGGCATATTCTTTTACATATATCCCAAGATTTGTACTTCCTACTTCCTCTTCACCTTCTATCATGAATTTCACATTACAGGCTAGTGTTCCTGTTTCCATCATAGTTTCAAATGCCTTTGTGTGCATGTAGAACTGTCCTTTGTCGTCACAAGCTCCTCTCGCATAGATGTTTCCATCTTTTACAGTTGGTTCAAATGGTGGTGTATTCCATAATTCATCTGGAACGGACGGTTGAACATCATAGTGCCCGTATACTAGGATGGTAGGTTTACTAGGATCTACCATTTTTTCACCATATACGATTGGGTTACCAGCAGTTTCTTCCAAAACTACATTGTCGGCCCCAGCTTTTTTGAGCATCTCTGCAGTGTATTCAGCACACTTTCTCACATCACCTACATAAGCCGAGTCTGCACTTATACTAGGGATTCTTAGCAGGTCAAATAATTCCTCTAAAAATCGATCTTTATTTTGTTCTATATATTCTTCTCTGGTCATACGTTGGCGAATTTATTAATTATTCTCTTCATCATAAGGGATTCTGAAAGAAATCAGGGCATTGGCACTAGATTTGCTTTCTTTGTAACAGAATATCAATAGAAAATCAAATGAAAAGAATGACATCAGCAAAAACATTAACCTCTATCTTGTTTTTAACGCTAATAGTTTGGTCTTGCTCCAAAGTTCCTCTTACAGGTAGGAGACAGTTTAAACTCATACCGGAAAGTACATTGATTCAAGCGAGTTCGTTAAGTTATGAGCAGGTGTTGGATACTGCCAATATTATCCGAACTGGAGAACAAGCAGAAATGATCAAGCGTGTAGGTAATCGTATCGCTACTGCCGTGGAAACTTATTTAAGAAATGAAGGCCTTGAGAGTAGAATTGAAGGGTTTGGATGGGAGTTTAATCTCATTCAAGACAATAATGTAAATGCGTGGTGTATGAGT
Organism: Bacteroidia bacterium; assembly: GCA_049609445.1. Taxonomy (GTDB): domain Bacteria; phylum Bacteroidota; class Bacteroidia; order NS11-12g; family UBA9320; genus UBA9320. Next base: position 4,522 of record JBMYYN010000054.1, read on the forward strand.
GGAGGTAAAGTTGCATTCTATACAGGAATCATGCCCATTTGTCAAGATGAAACGGGTGTAGCAGTTGTGATGGGTCACGAGATCGCACATGCTATAGCAAGACACGGAAATGAGAGAGTAAGTCAAAGTTTGGCACTTCAAGGACTAGCTACTGGAATAGATCTTGCTCTACTGATCAAAGATAAGCCTGACGTAGCAAGACAAGTAGCTAATACAGCAGTAGGAATTGGTGGTCAAGTAGGAATGCTAGCTTTCAGCAGAAAACACGAATCTGAATCTGACGAAATGGGACTTATGTTTATGGCTATGGCTGGATATGATCCTAGTGAAGCTCCGAAGTTTTGGGATAGAATGAATCAACTAGGTGGTGAGAGACCTCCAGTAATGCTAAGTACTCACCCTGATCCAGGAAAGAGACAAGAAGATTTGAAAAAATTGTTGCCAGAAGCAATGGTGGTTTACAATCAAAACAAGAAGTAAAACGTTTCACAAATAGTGAATCTTTCAAGATATAAAATATTAGGAATAGCGATACTCGGAAGTATCGCTATTTCTATGAAAAATGCTCCCATTTCAGCCAATCAAATTCTTAAAAAGGCTGAGGATAAACTAACGTCATCTACCATTGTATCGGAAATGGACATCACGATAACAAGACCAAAATGGTCAAAGACTATGAGTCTAAAAACATGGGGGAAAGGTTCAGATTATGCTATGGCATATGTGATGGCACCAGACAAAGACAAAGGTGTAGTTTATTTGAAAAGTAAGTCTGAAGTATATAACTACCTTCCTAAAATTAATAAAACAGTAAAGCTGCCTGCAGCATTATTGAGTCAAAACTGGATGGGAACGGACATGAGCACGGATGATTTGGTGAAGCTGACTAAACTCACCTCAGATTATAATGCGAGCATAGATGGATCTGAGATGGTCAGCGGTAGAGACTGTTATAAGATTAATCTTTTGCCAAAGGATGAAGCAGATGTGCTTTGGGGTAAGCTTGTTTTGTGTATTGACAAAAAAGAATTTGTACAGATGAAAACCGTATTCTTTGACGAAGATTTGGAAGTGGTCAATACAATGACTAGTAGCAATCTTAAGAATATGGGTGGGAAGATTATGCCGTCTAAGATGGTAATGAAACCTGAAGGCAAGAAAGGACACTCTACCCAAGTCACATATAAGAGTATGAAGTTTAATTCGCCTATTCCAACTTCATTTTTTACAAAAGGTAATATGCCAAAGGTGAAACCTTAACCTATATTTGACAATCAATATGAGAGGGTGTATATTATTCGCGATTGTTTTATTTAGCCTAATTACTGTTGGTCAGTCTGAGGTTTCAACAGATCTACAAGTGTATAAGCATTGGACTGTAGATTTCTTAGCAGAAAGTAATTTGCTTGAATTGTCAAAACTTAAAGATAATGAAGTGGCTCCAAGGCCATTCATGAAGAGTGATGAGGTGAAGCAGAGAATAGATGCACAGCGAGAGAGGACTCTAGTCAAAAGTAAAACAGCTTATGGTACAACTAAAGATGATGTAAAGCCGATAGTCCAAGACTCATTTAACGGTAAGCCAATTGGAAATGCTGGTGTGCCGAATGACAACACGATGGCTATTAGTAATGACGGAATTATTGTCAGTGCTATTAATACTACAGTAACTATTCTAAACGAGACTGGAGAAAGAATTGGTTTTAAAAGTTTGTATGGTATCACAGCTAATCAACTGGGCTTACTCGATAGGTACTATGATCCCAAAGTGACATATGATCCCGTGAATGATAGGTTTATTCTTGTCTTTCTTGAAGGGAGCAATAGTAATGATACACGCATAATTGTTGGGTTTACAGAGACTGCTGATCCTACTGGAGTTTGGAGTTTTTACGCTTTGGATGGTAAACCACTAGGAGGTAAGACCTGGAGTGATTATCCAATAATTGCTCAAAATAGTACAGACTTATATATCACTATTAATATTCTCAGAGACAATGAAAGTTGGCAAGAAGGATTCGTGGAAAGTCTAATATGGCAGATAAATAAACAAGATGGTTATGATGGAAATGATGATCTGAGGCAAACGGTATTCACAGGTATAGAATATGGAGGAGCACCTGTTTGGAGCATTTGTCCTGTACAACCAGGCTTGGATTTTGATCAAGACAATATGTACTTCCTATCCGTGAGACCTGATGCGGAGTCCAATGATACAGTATTCTTGCATGAGATAACCAATACTTCTGTTTCTGGGAGTGCGGAGCATAGACTTACCGTATTGCAATCAGACAAAAAATATGGTGTGCCACCTACAGCCTATCAACCTTTGGTAGAAGGTTCAGATTTCAGACTGCAGACCAATGATACTAGAGTTTTGAGTGCAGTGGAACACAATGGCAATATTCATTACACCCAAAGCACTATCCTGCCAGATGAGATTCGTTCTGGAATTTATCATGGTATCATCTCGAACGTCGCTGATAACCCTTCTGTGACTGCAGAAATAATCTCAGACAAAAATTTAGACTTAGCTTATCCTTCAATTGCTTTTGCGGGAGAGGATGCTTCCGATGAGCATTCGATGTTGCTTACTTTTTCTCACGTAGGTGAAGAGGTGTTTCCAGGAACTAGCGTAGTCTTTCATAACAAGGCAGAAGGAAGAGAAAGTTTGTACTCTGATATAGTGAGTGTAAAGGATGGAGATAGTGTGATCAATGCTTTTGTAGCCGACACAGCAGAACGATGGGGAGATTATACGGATATTCAGAGAAAGTATAACGAGCCAGGTGTGGTTTGGGCTTGCGGAAGTTATGGTGATAAGAATGGAAGAAATAATGTATGGATAGCGAAACTACATGTAGAGAACACACTTGTGACCGTCGGAGGTTTTGTGTCTTATCCTAATCCTGTAGAGTCTTCCATACGAGTAAGTACTGCATTTAAAGATGAAGAACAAGTAACCATAAAACTCGCTAATTCCTTGGGTGAAGTGATTAAAGAAGTCAAATTCGAAAATGTAACAGCATCCGAATCTAGTTTTCTTCTTAACTTGGATGGTATGTCATCAGGTATTTATATCCTATCTGTCTACAATGAAGATGATAAAAACATTCATTCAGAGAAAATTATTGTTAAATAAGAGTAAAGTAAAAGTTTCTCACTTACTTTCTTACGTCTCCTTTGGATTTTAAGGTGTTTTTAAGGTAGTCATTTATAGTTTCAATAAAACTATCAGGGTCTATGGGTTTCGAAAAGAAACCGTTTAATCCTATTTCTTTACATTTAGCTTTATTTTCTTCATTCAGTGATCCGCTAAGTGCATATATAGGTGTGTGCTTATCAAATTCTCTGATTCTACTTGAGGTTTCAAAACCATCCATTCCGTCCATGTGTATATCCATAAGAATGAGATCATACGAATTGTTTTGCATCAGTTCTACTGCTGTTTCACCTGTTCTTACATGGGTAGATTGCACTCCTATTCTTTCTAGGAGACTGCCAACTACTAGATAGTTAAACTCAGAATCTTCTACAACGAGAACGTTGCTATTGACATTGGTCTGTTTAGAAATAGGGATTTCTTTTTCAGATTCGCCTGATGATTTAGATATCGGCAATGTGAGATTGAAATGAAACCGCGTTCCTTCTCCTAAGGTGCTCTCCACCTTTAGAGTGCTTCTCATCAGGTCCAATATCCGTTTAGATATAGAAAGTCCAAGACCTGTGCCTCCGTAGTCTCGACTCACTGTTTTGTCCGCTTGTGTATAATCTTCAAATACACTGGCTATAGAGGTAGAAGACATGCCTATCCCTGTATCTTGTACAGATATTTGTAGATTGCTTTGATTGTCTTTTATACCTAGCTGGACCACTTCTAATATGACCTTACCGCTTTTAGTAAACTTAAGAGCGTTGCTTATCAGATTGCTTAGAACTTGATTTAATCGCATTTTATCACCAACCAAGAAGTCTGGAACTTTTTCATCGAGATTGCAGTGAAACTGTAATCCTTTAAGGCGTGCCTCCGCAACATTGCTATTTAATAGGTCTGTGATTAGATCACGTAAAGAGAAGCTTTCGGAGATAAGTTCGATTTTGTGAGCTTCTATTTTTGTAAAATCAAGAACGTCGTTGATTAGTCGTTTGAGATTAGAGCTGCTTATACTAAGAGCATTGATGTATTCTTTTTGAGAGTCTAAGTGTCTCTCTTTTTTCAGCAAATGAGTGAGCCCAATGACTATGTTTAGAGGGTTTCTTATCTCATGCGATATCAACGATAGGAAATTCGACTTTGATAGATTTGCGTTGTCAGCTATAAGTTTGGCTTCGAGAAGCTCTATTTCAGTCTCTTTCCTTAGTTGAATTTCTTTGGAAACGAGGTGCGAAAGCTGGACTAAATCTTCCTGCACTAAATCAGTACTAGTTTCTGAATTTTCTATTTTTTTTCCTAAGGCACTTAGCAGGTTTTTGATAACGGCTTTTGTTTCATTCTGCTTGAGCTGAAGTTTGTCGTTTATAGCTTCGTACTCTTTGCTTACTAGGTCAAAAATGTGTTTGTTTTGATGCTGGTCCTCCTCATTATTTATATATGTGAGGTTAATCCGATCCAAGAATTCACTCATTTGTGAGGATATTTCACCCTCATCTTTGGGGAAATATTTTCTCAGTTGTCTATCAAGTAGTTTGTGATATTTTTTGTTCTTGTTTCCCAAAATCAGTCTTCACAAATAGTTGTTATGGTCAATGTCTGGTTGTAAAGTTCACAACCTTTTTTATTGTCATCAGTAGACATTTCTCCATATGAATAGAAACCGGTCATTACCATAGATTGTGGTAAGATATCTCGGACCTCTTCTAGCTCTTCTTCTGTTCTTTCTTTGAGTATCGACCGTCGACCGACACAGCTTATGAGCAAGGCAAGTCCTTCCGATTCGGGTGTACATATATTCGAGCGTATGGCTGAGTTTTCAGCAGATGCCAAGATTTCCTGTGTGTTAGACCTCATAAGTCTGATATACGAACCCTCAGGAACATTTCCTGCAAAAGTCATAGAATTATTCTCTTCATTTATGTTCAGGATCGTTCTTACAAATTTCTCAGAGTCGTCATCCGTAGAAATTTCTAGGGGAAACCACAAAGCAGATTCTGGGAGTTCATTTGCATGTTTTCCGAGATAATCTTTGTATAGTGCTAGTGCAGGTTTATTATCTATTTCATGCAGAACATTTGAGTAGGATTTGGTGATTTTTCTTAGTGGTCCAAAACTCTCAAATCCACATTCGTTTCCGAATCCGATTGTTAATGATTTGCCGTAAAGCCCTATCGCGACTACATTGTCATGGCTAATGTCATCATTTACGCCGACCAATGTTTTTTGGAAGCGATTGGCATCACCAGCTAGTCCACCAGTTAGTGTCACCTTTCCTCTAAAAACTTGGTTTAAACCTTCTATAATCAGGGAGCCATTTACCCCTGTGCCTTCTGAAAATAAGATGACGTGTTCTAGATTGTCCTCGTCCATACTGCGGGCGATGTCGTCTCCAAGGTCAGCACCAACGGACCGGGCTGCGGCGTGTCAGGCGTTCCAGCGGTGTTGTGGAGCGATGGCGACTGGCTCGTGCGTGCGGTGGCACTCGATGGCAACGCGGAGCGTGCTGCGGAAGTCGTCACGAGCATCGCGCTCGGGGGCGACGGCGAGTACGTCGTCGGAGAGCTTCCTGGAGAGCTCCGCGTCATCGGCCAGCTCGA
>JBMYYN010000055.1:0-10262 GCA_049609445.1 Bacteroidia bacterium
TCACGGATATAGCACTCCTTGCATAGATCCAAGAGATTGTTCATAGGCTTATCTAGAAACACTCGAAACCTCCACGGTTCGGTGTTTTTATGAGTAGGAGCCCAATTTGCTAATTCTAGCATTTTTTCAATGACCTCTTCAGGCACTTTCTCACCACTAAATTGTTTTGGATAGACTGCTCTTCTTGATTTTATTGCCTCTTCTACGTTCATATCAAACTATTTTATCCCTCTATAACCAAACAAATTTACATTTCTACTGTACTACATATACATTTGTAGCAACAATAAAATATTTAAGATATGTCATTTGAATTACCACAACTACCATACGCTCACGATGCACTAGAACCACACATAGATGCACGTACTATGGAAATCCATCACGGAAAACACCACAACGGATACACCACTAAATTGAATGCAGCTATAGAGGGAACAGATTTAGCTGGACAGAGTATTGAAGATATCTTGACAGGTATGGATATGAACAACAATGCTGTAAGAAACAACGGCGGTGGATACTATAATCACAATCAGTTTTGGACAGCAATGAGTCCAAACGGTGGAGGAAACCCTACAGGAGAATTAGCCGAGGCTATAGATGCTGCATTCGGAAGTTTCGACGAGTTTAAAGCCGCTTTTAGTGCTGCTGCAGGTACTCGATTCGGAAGCGGATGGGCTTGGTTATGTGTGAAGGATGGTAAACTTGAAGTATGTTCTTCTGCAAACCAGGACAACCCACTTATGCCAGGTATTGGCTGTGGAGGTGCTCCTATCTTAGGTTTAGATGTGTGGGAACACGCTTACTACCTAAACTATCAAAACAGAAGACCTGATTATGTAGCTGCGTTTTTTAACGTAATCAACTGGGATGAGATCTCAGCTAGATACGCTGCTGCAAAATAAAAACTGTTTTTCAGTACAAGATTTGAAAGCCTCGCACATTAGTGTGGGGCTTTTTGCATTTATATCCTGCCTAAACATACTTTTGCATTATGACTTTTGTGAAGTGGTTTCTATATATATCAGCCTTAGGGGCTTTTATCTGGTACGTCTTTCTTAGGGATATAGACTCTAAAGCAAGTCAAACTAGTGCCGAAAACCAAGAGGAAGTCTTGGAAAATCAACTCTCTGAACCTGAAGAGGTAGAAGAAGAATATGTGACAGAAAAACAAAAGGCCTTTATAGAAGATACTACTTCAGAAACTATAACTGAAGAGGTGATAAGTGAGGAAGTCCCAGAAGCAGTTGAAACTACAACAGAAGAAAAGCCTCTAGAAAATGCGGCTATCAATCTAAGTGACAAATACTTAGTTGTTGTTGGGAGCTTTGGGAATAAGTCAAACGCTGACCGAATGCTCAAAAAGGTTCAAGATCAAGGGTTTGACGGAGTTATCACAAAAATAAATGGACTGCACCGTGTGGTGGTTTCCTCTTCTAATAGTGAGGAAGATGCAGAACGCACCAACAAAGAATTTCCAGAAGCAGGTTTTGTATTAGCTCAGTAGACTAGAACTGAGTAGATAACGTAAACCTCAATCCACTAAACGCCGGCTCAAGTCTACATATACCTCCTGTACAGTTGATTCCTTCTACCTGTTTCACATATGCAGCAGTGAATGATGTAGTTTTTATATTGTACTTCACAAACAAACTTGGGTAATGCAATACTTGACCCGCCAAAGTAGGATTCACGATTCTCACTGGATTTGTGTTCACCATATCACTTATTGCTACACTGAAATGTGGAGAACTATTCCACTCCAATATTCCGTGATAAAAACTTCCTAAATCTTGTTCTGTATTCAACATTTGAGACTCCAAACGAATACTATTCTTGCGATTTACCTTGTAAGTCACTTCAAAGAATGGTGTTAAAGTTTCTACATTGTCAATTTTTTTAGGGTCCTTTCCTTCATATACCGGCTGGTTGTACTCCACCATTTGTAGTCCCACTTTTCCTTTCCATTTTCTATTGATCTTGTGTTCCAACTGAACAAATTTTTCGCTGAACAATCGTTCACCACTCAAGTCCGTAATATCAGAATAGTTTAAGGTAATGTTGCTCTTCTTATTGAAAGAGTAAATCAACTCAGCCTGATATGCTTGCTCCCCGGTAAATTGGGCAGGAGCTTGATATCTTGCAAGCATTCTATAACTCGCTTGTCTACTCATAGATGGTTGGTATGTAACGATACCATTGAGAAGGTTTTCGTATGGAGATACCGTTAGTGGGAAGTTTTCTATTCTACGGTACTGAACATTCACTCCAATTCCTGCTTTCTTTTCCTTTCCTAACTTTCTCTTAGAATAGTTGATTCCTCCCAAAATCAATGAACCGTCACTGTTGTACAAAGTACCTTCGTTATCTCTAATGGCTTCACTAGTTTTGTAATTATACTCTCCATTAAAACCAAAGTCTTTGTATGACATGTTAAAATAACCATTCATTACATAAACATTGTACTTAGGATAAAACCTATCCAAAACGCTGAGTCCATTTATTTCTGTTACCAATTGAGACATGGTGTTCTCATCCAATGTTCTGTTTACTCCAGAAGCCCCTAAGTTTAAAATAGTACCATCATCAAAAGAGAAACCCTTTTCGGCATTGATACCCTTGATTATCTGCGGGGAGGTTTCAAATCTTTCGTCTTGTGACCCTTTCTGCTTTCCAGTAAATGCCTTAATCGCAAAATTGTCGCTGATGTTGTACTTAGCTCTAACACCTTCCATCGCATAATCTATACCGATAAGTCTATTTTCAAATGCTCTGAAAGCAGCTCCCGAACCAAATTGGTCATAAAAAGAACCAGCGGTCAACTCAAGGTCCCCAATGCTCTTTTTGATTTGCCAAAAGCCTAAGCCTTGTCCTGTAAAGGCTCCTGATGGGTTCAAAAGGTTACTATTGTTAAATAAATCGTACCGAGCTGCAAAATGGTATCCTTTCACATCATAATTCAAAAACAACCAAGCCTCTGAGGAACTGATCTGCTTACCGTACTGCGGTGATGCAGCTTCGGTAGCTCCAATAAGCGAGTCTTTTAAAAACACAGAAAAATTAGATTGGAAGTTTCCGCTAAATACTCCCTTGTCTTGACCAAAAACAGTAACCGAACAAGTGGTTAGAATTAAAACTATAGAAAGGTACTTTTTCATTATTGGGCGTAAATGTAAATAATTCTAAAATTCCACACTATTTTACTTTTTTTTGAAGTGTGAATATATCCAATTTAGTAAACGAGATAAAATCCAAGAAAAGCTATCTGTGTGTTGGGCTTGACACTGATATCACTAAGCTTCCAAAAGGCATTTCTAAGGATGCAGACGGGATTTTAGAGTTTAATAAAGAAATCATAAATGCTACCAAGGACTATGCAGTATCTTATAAGATAAATACCGCATTCTACGAACAACTCGGTAGCAAAGGATGGCAAGTGCTAGAAAAAACCAGAGAACTTATTCCGGATAACATCCTAAGTATAGCAGATGCAAAACGTGGAGACATTGGTAACACTAGTACAATGTACGCTAAAGCGTTTTTTGAGAACATGGATTTTGATGCATTGACAGTAGCTCCATATATGGGTTTTGATAGTGTCGAGCCATTTCTAAAATTTGAAGATAAAATCACGATTGTACTAGGTTTAACTTCAAATAAAGGAAGCCTAGATTTTCAGACCAATGAAAAATACAATCCTCCATTGTACCAAACTGTATTAGAAAGAGTTTCGAGCTGGGGAAGTCCAGAGAATCTCATGTTCGTAGTCGGAGCTACCAAAGCTGACGCACTAGACGGAATTAGGGAAATAGTTCCAAACCATTTTTTACTAATTCCTGGAGTAGGTGCTCAAGGTGGAAATGCTACAGAAGTATGCCAACATGGTTCTAATAGCCACGGAGGACTACTTATAAACTCATCTAGAGGTATAATATATGCTTCCTCTGATACTGATTTTGCTGAAGTAGCGAGACAAAAAGCTAAAGAACTAGCAGAAGAAACAAGTCCATTTGCTGGAAACATATGAGTTTTGGGTACAATGAAGATTTACTCCAGTTTATATGGGAGTTTCAGTTGTACCAAAATGACAAATTAATCACAACATCTGGAAAGGAAATCAGAATACTAAAACAAGGTTTCCTAAACAATAATAGTGGGCCAGACTTCGAAAACTGTGAAGTCAAAATAGGTAGTGAGACGTTTTATGGTTCTATAGAAATCCACATAGACAGTAAAGATTGGGAACACCATAATCATCATTTAGACCCGTCATATAACAATGTGGTTTTGCACGTATGCTATTCTGGCAACAAAACAGCCCTGAGACAAGATGGGACAGCTATTCCAACCCTATACTTAGAAAACAAAATAGATGATCGAGCACTAGTCAAATATAAGAGGCTAATGGAGGATAAGCCGTTTATACCGTGTCAAAATCAATTGTCTGAGCTTTCTTCATTTGACGTAGTCATATGGGTCGAACGAATGATTGTAGAACGCTTAGAGTCAAGATGTCACTCCTATAAAAAGTACCTGAACCAGTCCAACAATCACTGGAATCAAGCTTTCTTTACTGCTATATGTAGAACTTTTGGAATGCCTGTCAATTCTGAAGCTTTTGAGGAAATAGCTGCACAGCTTCCTTTTGATATAGTACAAAAGCATAACAAATCACTATTTCAACTTGAGGCTTTATTTTTTGGAGTTTCAGGATTACTGCAGCACAACACTGAAGACAATTATTGTATCGGATTACAAAGCGAGTATGCGTTCCTAAAAAAGAAATATGGACTAAAAGAAATAAGCACTCGTGTCAAACTAGGACGAATGCGACCAATGAACCTTCCTCACATCAAAATAGCTCAACTAGCTGCTCTTTTTCACCATATCCCTCAGTTTATTTCTTCTGTTCTAAGTCTCCCTCCTACTAAAGAAATTCAAAAACTTCTTGATTTTCAATTGTCTGATTATTGGAGCACACATTATAGCTTTGGCAAAGCCTCAAAACCAAAATCCAAGAAAATTTCTGCAGGATTTATAGACCACTTGTTTTTGAATGCAATTGTTCCCTTCGTGTTCTTTTATGAAAAAGAAAAAATGACCATCGACTCTAATAAAGCTATGGAATACCTCAGAGCTCTCAAATCAGAGAAAAATTCTATAATTTCAAATTGGAAATCGATGGGAGTCTCAAGCGAAAATGCTTTGTCTAGTCAGGCTTTATTACATTTGTACAAAACCTATTGCCTGCCCAAAAAGTGTTTGCAATGCAGTTTAGGTAAGAAAATATTAAACCAATAGACCGTGGACCAAATAAAAAAGAATATTGAAAACTATGCTTTCGGAGTGTGCTCATATCTCGGAGATAAGTTCAATATAAGGTCCAGTACTATTCGTCTTTATTTCGTCTATGTTTCCTTTTTTACATTTGGGAGTCCTGTTATAATATACTTGATTCTAGCCTTCTGGCTAAACATAAAACACTATCTAACAACACGTAAGCACTCTGTGTGGGATCTGTGATTCTGTACTATTTTTTGTTCACCTGTGTGATTTAGCGTTAATAAACGTTAACCAAAGTGGTTCTACATTTGACCTATGCAACAGCAAATGAACTTTTACCGAACCACCAAAGGTTTCCAAACAAATCACAAATCAACGGCACTTACATGTCAAAACTGTAACGAAGATTTTCTAGCAAATCGTAAGACTGCAAAGTTCTGTAGTAGCTCATGTAGATCTCAATTTTGGATGGCTAAAAACCAAAAGAAAGTGATCACGATAGCAGTACCTATAGATATTGATGATGCCTATTTAGAAAAAATCAAGGATATGCTAGCTAACTATAAGTCAGGAAAAGCAAGAGTAAAAGAAGAACCTGTTGTGAAAACGAGACAAATTGAATCGTTTGAAACAGAACAAGAATTGAGAGAGTTCATGACTAAGGCTGGATACTCGGATTACAAAGTGCCTAAGCACGATATGGGAATCTACTATGATGAAGGTCTTACTATCAAAAAGCATGAAGACACTTTTGAAGTAAAGATCGTAGCCTAATATTCTCTATTCGAATATTAAATCTACATCATCGCTAAGGGGATGTGCTTGACACGTAAGGATGTATCCTTCGTCTATTTCCGCATCGCTTAGCCCTTCTCTTTCGTCCATGCTTGCTTTGCCGCTTCTTAGACGAGCTCTACAAGTGGTACAAACACCTACAGTACAACTGTATGGAGGGTCCATTCCTGCATCTTGTGCAGCTATCAGTATAGTTTCTGTTGGCTTTACTGTGATCTCCTTCTCGTCACCGTATACTTCTACTTTTATTTTTCGCTCTACGACTTCTTCACTATAGTTTAGTGCTTCAGATGTGCTGCTACTTTCAGAGCTATCAGACTCTTCTTTTACTTTGGCTGTAAAGTACTCGGTATTTATATTCTCATCTCGTACACCTATTGATTGAAGACCTTCAACTACTACATCCATCAATGGACCTGGACCGCAGGTATAGTAATGAGCCACAGGATAGTTTAGTCCAAGTTTTTGTCTTGCTAGTTCTGAAACTCTTCCAGCAGTCAAAAAACCCGTAAGACCGCTCCAATCTCCTTTTGGATTGTCAAGGCTATATATCACTTCAAAATTATCGTTTGCAGCCTCCAAAGCTTTCAATTCATCTTCGAATATGATGCTCTCCTCATCTCTGTTTGCGTATACCAACGTACATTTACTATTTGGCTCAGCAACCAGTGATGTCTTGATGATACTCAATAGAGGAGTAATACCGCTTCCTCCACCAAACAGCATATAATTGTTACTTGCAGACGAGTTTGGTTCTAAGATAAACTTACCCATTGGAGGCATTACATCTATAAAGTCCCCGGCTTTCACATTCGTATTGAGATATGTACTCATACGCCCATCTTCTACCTGTTTCACTGCTATAGTAGGTTTAGCATCCGTGATTGGACTAGAGCACAAAGAGTATGATCTTCTTACATCTTCTCCCTTTATTACTATGCTGAACGTAAGATACTGGCCCGCTTTGAACTGAAACTGTGACGCTAAGTGTTCTGGAACATCAAAAGTGATACTCACCGAGTCTTTCGTTTCTCGTTTTACTTTGGCTACTTCTAATGAATAAAATCCTGCTGGCATGGTATTATTTCTTTAATAGTTTTTCTAATATTTCTACTGCATTAGTTGCAGCACCTTTTCTTAAATTGTCTGCAACTACCCACATGTTTAGAGTATTTGCTTGAGACTCATCTCTTCTCAATCTTCCAACCATTACGGCATCGTTGTCCATAGCATTGATTGGCATAGGATATACATTATTGCTGATGTCATCCACTAGCTCTACACCATCTGTGTCGCTTAGTAGTTCTTTTACTCTGCTCATTTCGAACTCATTGTTAAACTGAACATTGATGGACTCAGAATGCCCTCCTACTACAGGAACTCTTACAGCAGTTGCGGTAATCGACATCTCTGGGGCGTTCAATATTTTTCTTGTTTCGTGAACAAGTTTCATCTCCTCCTTAGTGTACCCATTATCCAAAAACACATCACAATGTGGTATACAATTTTTATCAATCTGATAGTCATATACCATGTTGTGTGAAGACCCATGTCTTCTCTCTTCTTCCATCTGCTCTACTGCTGCCTTTCCTGTTCCGGTGATTGATTGGTAAGTAGATATAACTAATCTTTTGATACTGTACTCCTTGTGTAATGGAGCAAGTGCCATAACCATCTGAATCGTTGAACAATTTGGGTTGGCAACGATCTTGTTATCTGGGCCTATTGAATCCTGGTTGATCTGAGGCACTACCAACGGGCAGTCTTCATTCATCCTCCAAGCTGATGAGTTGTCTATAACAGTTACTCCTTTTTCGGCAAACTTAGGAGCCCACTCAAGAGATACTCCTCCTCCTGCAGAAAACAATGCAAAGTCTAAATCCTTTTCTAATGCATCTTCCATCAAGCATACATCATAGTTTTTTCCTCTAAATGATATAGACTTACCTAAGCTCGATTTTGTTGCTATTGGATATAGGTTTTCTACTTCTACATTGTGCTCATCTAATACTTTGAGCATAGTACGGCCTACCATACCTGTTGCTCCAGCAATAGCTAAATTCATACTGTTTCTTTAATGTTTGATTCTAAGTTTAGAGTACGGTTTGATAGCTCGGCTTGTTTTCTAAGCGTGCTAACCATATCCTTCATCGTATCTAAGTACATAGACTGAAATCCGTCAGAAAGAGCTTCTTCTGGCTCGTTGTGCACTTCTATCATAAGACCATCTGCTCCTGCAGCTATGGACGCTAATGACATAGGTGTCACTAGACTTCTTTTACCTGTTCCTTGACTAGGGTCTGCAATCACAGGTAGGTGACTTAGTTCTTTGGCAAGCGGTATAGCAGCTATGTCCATCGTGTTTCTCACGGATGTATCAAATGTTCTAATTCCCCTTTCGCATAGAATTACGTTTTCATTTCCTCCGAGTAATATATATTCAGCAGCCAAAAGCCATTCTTCTATGGTACTGGACATTCCTCTCTTGAGAAGCACAGGCTTGTCAACCTTTCCCAACTCCTTAAGGAATTGATAATTTTTGGCATTTCTAGAGCCCACTTGAAGTATGTCAGCATATGGATATACTTCTTCTATCAATGAAGTATCCAAAACCTCTGTAACTATTTTTACCCCGTATTTATCGGAAGCTGATTTAAGAATTTTCAGACCTTCTTTCTGTAAACCTTGGAACGCATATGGAGATGTTCTGGGCTTGTAAGCTCCTCCTCTCATAAACCTAATTCCTAAATCAGATATACCCTTAGCTATTTCGTCTAACTGCATTTCTGATTCTACTGCACAAGGACCTGCTATCAAGCACAATTCCTTTCCGCCTATGGTCTCTTGTCCCACCTGTATCACACTGTTGTGCTCTTTGTGTTGTTTAGAGACTAACCTAAGATCTGACATCACTGCAAATAAAACAGTTTGAATCTAATTCAGTTTAGTATAAGTGACAGAAACTTTGATATCACTAGAAGATACATCTGAATTTATCACAGCTCGTGTTGGTACTGCTGGAAAATCCGGTGGAATAGAGAGATAAAACCCATTAAAAGAGTTGTTCCCTGTCTCATTATATTCTTTCACTAAACTCTGTAAATACCTGTTAAACCTGAACTCATACCCACCATCTTGATAATCTCCACCATAATTAGTGAAACCATTCCAACCTGAAGGAGGAATAAGGTCATCAAATAAGTCGATAATAGCAACAGATCGTGTACCTAACACTCCATCCGAAGTATCTGGCACTTGAAGCCAAGCACGAGAAGGAACACCATACTCAGAAGTCACCTCTGATTGGTCTACTTTAAACGATATTTTTGCTTCGTTAATCACGATTACCTCATTCATTTCTATTATATCTTTCAGCTCTGGCACTTCCACAAATATTTTAGTACCATCCAGTGACTGAATATATGTTTTAGAAAAATCGCCACTTCCATTTATTTGAGCAGTTAAGGTAGCACTATGTTCCGTTTCTTGGTAGTTTATGGTTTTAGAACTGGAAGACATAGGGTAAGCTTTTACCAACGAATCTCCATAATGTAGAAGAATGCCGGAAGCACTTACTGAGGTTTCTACTCCTACAATTGCTCCTTCTCCAGATAGCGGTAAAGTTTTTGGAACGACAACCAATCCTTTAAGGGCTTTTCTAAACTCATCATTTCCAGAATATGCCTCTGTCCCAAGTTCCATCAACTCTTGTCCAAACGATTGGTCAAGAGGTATAATCAACTCTGGAGCTGTTATAGTCGTGTCCCCATCAACGATCAGTGTGTTCTGAGTCAACACGTCAAAAGTTCCTATATAAGTGCCCACTTTGTCTCCTAATTGAGGTTTGAAGGTGTTGTAATACTTACTTGTATCTGACCCATCTGCGTCTAACATAGGGAGGTCCTGATCAAGTTTGTACACTTCTAGCTCTATCACGCTGTTTGTGTCACCATAGACCAATGAGTGCTCTGTGTTTCCTATTAGTTGTACTGCGTCATATCTTAAAACTAAAAAAATAGAATCTGCCGTTTTTCCATCAAAGGTTTCCCCTACAGCATCAAGAAGCGGCTGCACTACCAAACTTGCTTTTCTTGTACCAAACAACGGATCATTTATTGTACCAAGAATGTTTGCATTCAGATTATCTACTCTGAAAGTGTCCCCTTCTACTGTACGGGTCG
>JBMYYN010000056.1:0-10239 GCA_049609445.1 Bacteroidia bacterium
TACAGGTACTATTGTAGAAAGTATCTCAAACTCAAATGGAGCATCTTGGGTAGATTATAACAATGATGGTTATCTAGACCTTATGGTTGCAAATGATCAGTCTGAACAAAACTTCCTGTTCAGAAACAATGGAGACAAATCATTCTCAAGTGTAGACAACGTAATTACGCAAGATGAAAGTGACGCATATGGCGTGGCATGGTCTGATTATGATAATGATGGTGACTACGATTTGATCGTAGCCAACAGAGGTGCAAATGTAAATGACCTATTTGTTAATGGGAAAGGTTCTTGTACAAATCACATCGTATTCACATTGGACGGATGCAACTCAAACAGTAAAGGAATAGGTGCCTTAATAAAAGTTAAAGCAAATATCAATGGAGTTGATCTCTGGCAATCAAAACACGTAGCAACTCAAAACTCTGCTATGGGAGGTCAAAACTCATCAAACATTCTCTTCGGACTCGGTGATGCCTCTACCGTAGATAGTGCAGTAGTATACTGGCCATCTGGTATTATTACTTATCTAAGTTCTACTACTGTGAATGCTATAAACACTGTAACCGAGCAATGCGGAAGCAAAGTATGTGGTACCGTATATCACGATGTGAACAGCAATGGAGTACAAGATCCAGGAGAAAAAGGAATTCCTAATCAAACAATATTGATAACTCCAGGAGAGTATCAAGCCTTTACAGCAAGCGACGGCTCATACCAATTGTATTTGGATGATGGAACGTACGACCTATCTCTTGTAGATGCATCAGCTTGGAACCAATTATTACCTATATCTAATGGGGATATTTCACTAGTAATTGACAATGCTACACAATCAGAATACTGCGGAAATGAATTCACTGCAGAAGCCGTTTGCGGTGATCCAGATTTGAGTATCAATATGGGAACTACAGCATTTAGAAGAGGGCTTCTCAACGACCTGAATATCAATGTTCAAAATCAGGGAGCTTACGTAGCTGATACTACTATAGAGTTGGAAATAACGATGAGTGACGAGATGTACATCATAGAAGACAACTATACCAGTGTGTCTACTGCTAACAATGAAAGAACATATGTCTTTACATTAAGTGACATTGACGGCCTTTCGGACACAACTATTAGCTTTACTGATTCTATAGACGTTAATGCTACTTTGGGTGATACACTCAGTATAGAATCAAATGTAACATATGCAGGTACGGAATGTGCCGTTCTAAACAATGAGGCTAGTGTCACAGACATCATCGTAGGATCTATAGACCCTAATGATAAACAAGTATTTGTATCTAAGTATAAAAACAAACAAGAAGAGATTCTTCAAAATAAAGTGAGTCCTAGCAAAGATGACGCAGAGGATCAAGACTTACTTACATACAAAATTAGATTCCAAAATATGGGAACATATGCAGCTAGAAGAGTACAGATTATTGATACCCTCTCGGAGAAACTCGACTGGAGCACATTCAAAATGGAAAGTTCCTCTCACGAATTCAACGTATCGATAAGAAACGGAATAGTAATGTGGATCAACGAACGCATAGAACTACCATTTATGGATGAAGATGAGGAAGGTAGTCAAGGTTACGTTACATTCTCTATCCTGCCTAAGGCTGATCTACCAAGGTACTCCTTAGTTAAAAACGTAGCTCATATTCAGTTTGACCGAAACGAGTATATCCAAACTAACTCTGCCAATGCGGTAGTGGGAATAGGAGACTACGCAGCGGATAAAACAACTACTATCCTTTATCCAAATCCGACGAGAGATGTATTCACAGTTTTAATAGTAGATGACGAACAGAGACCTGTAACTATAAAGACTATAGAAGTCGTGGACCACAGCGGAAATGTCGTGAAAAGAATAGAACCTTCTATGCTGAAAGTGCCAGTGGACATTTCTTCCTTATCACACGGAATGTACTTCGTTAGATTGACTACTAGCAACGGAATGCAGTACCGCAAAAAAATCTTAAAGTACTAAATATTATAAGTTGAAATAAATTCAAGGATTGAGGAGAGAGTATCATTATTTGGTACTCTCTCTTTGTTTTAAGACTATTTCCCTCAACTTTCATATTTTGTCACTCAACGATGCAAGTATGCTTGTCAACTACTTCATCCATACTCAACTAATAGTCTAAACATATTTGTACTGTATCCTCCTACCCTCAAAGAGGACTAATCTACTACAATATGACTGAGACAAATCAAAACAACATTCAACACTGGATTGAAAAAGTAAGTACTAACGGATCCAATCAAAAGGAATTCATGTATGTACTCAATTCCGATAAATCGATACGTTGGATCTGGCCTTCTTCCAATAAGAGCCCTATTTTCTTAAAATTCTACAGTGCTACATCTTTCAAGTCAAGAGCATTTGAAGCTTTTATTAAGATTATTTTCTTTCTACGTATTCAGAGTTGGTTTCTCAAACAAACAAAAGCTCAATTTGAGGAATTCCCAATTGGGATAGACATCAATCAAGATCTTGACTGGGCGATTTTTACAGGGACTGTTGGCCCCAATAGAAAACTAATTCTAACAGGAAAGGACTCTAAAAATATGAGTTCTTTTGTGAAAGTAGCTGTGGGTCCAGAAGCTAAAAATCTTATACAGAAAGAGACAGACTCTTTAGGATTTCTAGCTAGCAATTTTTTAGATAGTGTAGACATCCCTCGGATCACTATGAGCGGAGATAGTCACATACAGATTACGGATGTTAGCACAAACACTCGCTCATCTCAACTCACAGAAGCTCATTTTGCGGCTCTTCGTGAAATTGCATCAAATACAACAGTAGAATCAAAATATCAAAATACAACAGTATATGAAAATGTATCTAGTAATCTAAAAGAGCTGAAAAGCCACAAAAATTCTCGATTGCCGAAGGCCATGATTCGAAAATTAAGCTGGCTGAATAAAGGAATAGCGGATGATCAAACCTTCAAGTTTTCGTTTGCACATGGGGACTTCACTCCTTGGAACTGTTTTATCAATGGTAATAGACTATCCATGTACGACCTTGAAATGGCTCAAGACCACATGCCTTATGGATTTGATGCCTTCCACTTTATCATTCAAAATGGCATACTCGTAGATAGATTGTCTTGGAATAAGATATCTCTTCAAATCTTGGACGAAGTCACTCCGGTCTTGTTTGATGGAGATACAAATGCTACCAAGGAATATTTAAAGCTTTACCTACTTACTAATATTTCAAAATACCTAAGCATATATGGTCAGCAGGAAAACTGGCACATGCAAATAGAATGGTTATTTTCTACTTGGAATGACGCACTGAGTTGGGTACTAGAAGATCAAATAAGCTCGCGTGAACTTGTTCTCATGGACATTTTCGACTTTGTTCAAAATAAGGAATATGCCGCACTTAAATTTAAAGGATATCTGCCAGAACAAATCAGTACCATGAGCGACGTTGACCTATGCCTTACCAAACCTATCGCTCAAGACCTAATATCATATGTAAAAGATCATAGCTTAGTCAATATAGCTAGGACAAAAAATCTTTCGTTTATGAGCAATGCAGAACTAGTTTTAGTCAATTCTGAGTTGATTAGCTTGGATTGCATATGGAGTCTGAAAAGAAAAAATCTTGTAATGCAAGACATAGACACCTTAATAGGGAGCAGTACTTCTAATCCATACGGCGTGAAACAACCATCGATGCAAAATGAAGCATTGTACGTAAACTTGTTTTATACCCTTAATTTGGCCAAAGTTCCATTTAAGTACAGAAGTAAATCATTTGAGCTAGAAATGGAGCAAATAGCTAAAAGTACAAAGGCCAATATCATCCAACAAACGCTAATTGCTCGATTAAGAAAACGTAAAGTAAATAGAGGTCTCTCCTATCTCAAAAACACACTTAATTATGGTTTGGACACCTTAAAAAATCTATTCAAACAACGCGGATTCATAGTGACGTTTAGCGGTGTAGATGGTGCAGGGAAATCAACACTAATAGAGCTTACCAAAAAACGTATTGACAAACAACTAAGAAAACCAGTGGTTGTACTTCGTCATCGCCCGTCCCTTCTTCCTATAATAAGTGCTATAACTATGGGTAAAACAGCCGCAGAACAAAAAGCTGCAACTACCCTACCTAGACAAGGCAACAATACAAGTACCTTATCGTCATTGGTACGGTTTGCATACTATTATACAGACTACTTCTTTGGTCAATTCTATGTGTATATAAAGTACGTTATGCGTGGCAAGGTTGTTCTGTACGACAGATATTACTTTGATTTTATAAATGATAGTAAGCGTAGCAATATTACCTTACCATCCTGGTTTACAACTCTAGGGTATAGGCTTATAATGAAACCGAATGTCAATTTCTTCTTATACGCTGATGCGGACACAATACTTGCTAGAAAGCAGGAACTCGACGCTAAAACTATTAATGTTTTAACGGAAAAATATCTAAACCTTTTCGAAAATCTAAATAGAAACGAAAAACTGAAAAGGTATCATCCTATTAAAAACATTCAGCTGGAGGAAACCATGGACACAATTATGGAAGCACTCAAAATGCAAGCTGCATAGTGAAGTCTATTCTTACATTCATCGTAAAGATGAGAAACCCTGCATTCAGTTTTGATGAAGCGGTTGATAGTCGCATATTGTTAGAGTTTTTTACTACTCAAATAATATCGATGATCAGAGGCCTCAAAGTACTGATTCGATTTAAAAACCCCAAGCTTATGCTTCTTGGCAGAGGAGTTCGTTTTGAGGTTATCGGTAGAATCAGATGGGGAAAATTCTTGAAAATAGGGAGGCATACTACATTAAGCGGACTAGGTACAGAAGGGATTTCGTTAGGAAACAATGTTGGTCTTGGAGCATTTAGTAGAATTATTGTTAGTACATCCCTAAACAATGTGGGGAAAGGTATCACCATAGGAGACAATGTAGGAATAGGAGAATATGCTTACCTCGGAGGTGCTGGTGGACTAGAAATAGGAGACAACGTGATAGTGGGGCAATACCTCAGCTGTCATCCTGAGAACCATAACTACTCAGACTCCAACGAACTTATCAGAAATCAAGGTGTCAATCGAAAAGGAATAAAAGTAGGTGCAAACTGTTGGCTAGGGAGTAAAGTGACCATACTCGATGGTGTAGAAATAGGAGAAGGATCTATAATCGCTGCGGGTGCTGTAGTTACTACATCTTTCCCTCCAAATTCAATTATTGGAGGTGTGCCAGCTAAACTCCTTAAATCAAGGTAACAAATGGACCACAGCGAATTTCTAAATAAGATAAACAGGCTACTCCTAATAGTTCTCTTCGTTATGGTTGCTGGATTTTTCACTTGGAGTGAAAATGTTGCGATTACAAGAGTATTCAAGGTTTTCTCTCGAATAGGGATGACCGTTGCCATATATTTCGTACACAAGAAAATCGTGAATTATGGAGCAATAAGTTCATTCAAATGGAACAACGCTTTGGCTCCTTTCTTTTATGTTGCTTATCTGCTTTTAGGCCTTGCTTCTATCATGTGGAGTACCGATCCTGGCTATAGCTCATTGCAGTGGGTCATGACACTTGAAAGCTTTGTTTTCGCATTCTTTTTCATTAAGTGCTACATGCTTTTGGACGAATATTTTCCAGGCCATCATATTCGATTTTATAATACCATGGGCAATACCGTATTTGGGCTCATTCTGATTTTTGTTATTGGAGCTTTTATAAACCCAGATACATTCATGCGTGCGGTTGAAGGCGGGTCTGATCACCGATTGGGAGGTTACATTATGAATCCCAATGAGCTAGGTATGCTCACAGGTCTAGGATTGTCTTGCCTGATATTTGACCTCTATCGTAAGCCCAAGAAATTTTGGACAATAGTGAAAGTAGTAGTCATACTATACGCATTGGTTATTACCAAATCTAGGTCGTCACTGGTAGGATTTTTGATTATCGTCTTTTTTCACATCCGAAGAAGTGAGAGTGTCAAACTCAAGCTTGCGGTCTACATAGCCACAATAGCCATTATTCCAGTTATGGTCCAAACGCTAATCCTTAGATCTGGCGGACTGGATGATATCCTCTCGATGACAGGACGTATGCCATTTTGGAAAGCTCTTATCGCAGAAGGACTTCCAAGGGAGCCGCTTTTGGGCTTTGGTTTTATGAGGATAGACTACCATGACCACTTCCAGAGTGTCCATACCTATGCAGGTCATATGACGCACAACACCTTTTTACAGGTCCTTATGAATTTAGGCTTTGTAGGCTTCACTATCGTTCTCTTCCAAATGTTCTTTACCATTAGAGGTTTTACCAAGCAGCATGAAGAGAAAAAGCTAATGCTCTTAGGAATTCTCATACCTGTAATTATAAACTCTATGACGGAATTTGGAATCTTTGGAGAGGCCAATTATGGAATTTTATTCTATCACTTTCTTATTTTTTCGGTCGTCTTCTCCAAGCCCGAATATCTCACTCAGGTAGAAAAGATTTTTATTAAAAGACGTCGGCCTGACTTGGTAGAAGGAGAAAACCCTGTTTTAAGTATTTAGTTACTGACCTTTGATTTTTGTCGACTCAACGACATCCCATTTATTGGAGCCCTCTTTTCTTGTTCATTTGTACAGTTAAAATATGCCTTCTCTGAAGACAATACTTGCTACTACTTATGCTGTCCATCCCACCAAAGGATCTGAAGATGCCATGGGTTGGAACTATGTCTTACAAATAGCAAGATTCAATAAGGTTATTAGTATCACACGAGAAAATAACAGAGAGGCGATAGAAGCCCATATAGCATCTCACCCCTCTCCCATTTTTGACAACATCACTTTTCTATACTTTGATCTTCCATATTGGATGAGGTTTTGGAAAAAGGGTGGTCGTGGAGCTATGATTTACTACTGGATGTGGCAGCGTGGTCTACCAAGTTTTGTCAAGAAACAAAAAATCAAGTACGATGTAGTTCACAATGCAACTTTCCCAAATGACTGGACTCCAAGCTATCTGTGGAAACTTAACAAACCTTTTGTTTGGGGACCTATCGGGCATCATCCATTGATACCGTCTCAATATTTGAAACCATACAACATCAAATACTACATAAAAGATAGGCTCACATGGTTAGTTAAAAATTTCTTCTGGAAGCTGTCTATAGGCTTAAAAAGAACAGCGAGAAAAGCTGACTTCATCTATGCGATGAACAGCTCGGTTGCGGATAAAATAAATCTAAAACCTAATAAACATATTATAAAACCATCTGTGGCAACACAAGATTTTGGGTACAATTCGGAATATGACGGCAGTTCATTTAGAATTATATCGGCTGGGCGTTTTGTGCCACTCAAGGGGTTTGATCTTACAATTTTGTCTTTTGCTAAGTTCCTTTCAGTAATATCCCCACAAGAACGAAAAAAAGCTTCATTAACTCTTGTAGGTAGCGGACCAGAAGAATCTTACCTCCGGTCATTAATAGCAGAGCATAGTTTAGAAGACAATGTCCAGATCATAAGCTGGATAGAAAGAAGTGAATTGATGAAGAAAATGAAAACTTCATCTGTGTTTCTATTTCCAAGTCACGAAGGAGCTGGCATGGTCGTAGCAGAGGCTTTATCATTTGCATTGCCTGTAATCTGCCTAAACAATTGTGGCCCAGGTGAGTTCATCAATGAGACATGTGGCATCTCCATAAAAGAGCAATCGTACAATGATACTGTAGACGGATTAGCAGATTCTTTATTTACCCTTTTTACCGATCCTACCCGTCTAAAACAAATGAGAATAGGAGCTCGCAGTCATTTTGAAAGTGAATTTCATTGGGACAGACGTGGCGAAAGTCTATCTAAGATATACGAGGAGATCCTTGGTCAAAACACTGAATCTAAGAGTGCTGCAGACCACTTATCTACCTTATCATACCATTCATCTACATAGATGATTCAACGCTCGAGAGAGGCAAATCTTTAGACATCTATTGTCAATATTTGTACAGCAATGATGGAGGCACTATGCCTCATTCAAAGAACCAAATACTACACTACTACTTAAATGAAAATAATTGCATCCCATCTTCTGAATGACTACAGCGGTAGCCCAAAGGTGTTGATGCAATTGTTAAAAGGGTGGACTAAAAATGGAATAGAGACAGAATTATACACTTGTTCTGGAAGAGAAGGTTTCTTGTCAGAAATACCTCAAGTAAACTATAACTACTTCAAGTATACTTGGAAAAAGAACCCTATTCTTAGATTAGTCAATCTAATGATTAGTCAGTTATCTTTATGCCTGAAAGTTCTCAAAAACGCTCAAAAACAAGATGTTATTTATATCAATACAGTTTTACCATTTGGAGCTGCTATAGCAGGAAAAATAAAAAACTGTAGAGTAATTTATCATATCCATGAGACTTCAGTTTCTCCAGCTATACTCAAGTCATTTCTCTTCGGCATAATGAAATGGACAGCTACTGATATAGTGTACGTTTCTAATTTTCTTGCCGAAGCTGAGCCAATAAAAGGTAAAAAGATCCATATACTGCATAATGCGATTGAAAATGAATTTCTAGAAATAGCAGAGTCGCAGGAAATCGAAAAAATGAACCTTCAGAATATTCTAATGGTATGCTCATTAAAAGCATATAAAGGAGTATTTGAGTTTATCGCTCTTGCAAGACAACTACCTGATTACAATTTCAAACTTGTACTTAATGCTAGTAAGACCGAAATACAAGAATTCTTTTTAGCTACAGAGATACCATCTAATGTAGAGATGTCGGATTCACAGACAGATTTACACCCATTTTATCGATGGTCAGACCTCGTACTGAATCTATCTCAACCTGAATCGTGGATAGAAACATTTGGACTGACTATATTGGAAGGAATGGCCTATGGAAACCCAGCTATCGTACCCCCTGTAGGTGGAGTCGTAGAATTGGTAGAAAACGATATTAATGGATATCGAATTAATAGTAACCAAACTGATAAGATCGCGGAAGCAATACGAAATTTAAGCTCAGAGACTAATCTCTATAAAGCATTTAGAAAGAATACTAAAGAAGTTATTGCTAAGTTTAGAGAGGATTATTTCATACATCAAAACTTAGAAATTCTAACAAATAAATAATAGAAATCATGGGAAATTGGGACAGTGTTTATTACGAAATTTATGAAGAAGTAACTCAAAAAGGAGTGAAAGAAAAATTTGATGAGTTGTTAGCTAAAATAGCAACAACTGAAAAATTCAAACACAAACCAATAAGAGATAGATGGTCTCACGCCATTCAAATATTAAGAAATAATGAAAAGTAAGCAACGTATATCAATCATAGGAACTGTAGGACTGCCAGCTAAATATGGTGGATTCGAGACTCTTACAGATCACTTGGTTTCACAGCTAAGTGAAGAGCACGATATAACCGTATACTGTTCCAAGAAGAAATACAGCAAAGAAGAGCGTATATCTACATACAAAGGTGCAAAACTGAAGTATATAAACTTAGATGCAAATGGTATTCAAAGCATACCATATGACTCCATATCAATACTACGTTCATTGTTTCATAGCGATATCCTATTGATTCTTGGTGTTGCTGGAGCTTGGATGCTTCCTTTTGTTAAACTATTTACCAGAAAAAAAATAATTATCTCTATAGACGGGATTGAGTGGAAAAGAGAGAAATGGAGTACCCTAGCTAAACTATATCTACGATGGGCTGAAAAAATGGCTGTTAAATTCTCTCATGCGGATATATCAGATAATGAAAGTATACAAGACTATACGGCTATGAGATATGGCACAATTAGTCGAGTGATAGAATATGGTGCAGATCATACTATGAAGGTGACACCTGAAACTGTTGATGTTCAAAACTACCCTTTCCTAAATCTTGATTATGCATTTAAAGTATGTAGGATAGAGCCTGAAAACAACGTCCATGTAGTACTCGAAGCATTTGCTAAAATGCCTAAGAAATTATTGGTAATGGTAGGAAACTGGGAAGCAAACAGTTATGGAAAGAAGCTGAAAGCGAAGTATTCTAAGAATAAAAACTTGCTGCTTTTTGATCCTATTTACAACCAAAGAACTATTGATATGTTAAGAGGCAATGCCAGCTTATATATACACGGTCATACTGCCGGAGGAACTAACCCAAGCTTAGTAGAAGCTATGTATTTAGGTCTTCCTATCATCTCATACAATGTTTCCTATAACAAAACCACTACAGAAAATAGAGCT
>JBMYYN010000057.1:0-10229 GCA_049609445.1 Bacteroidia bacterium
CTTTGACGCTGCCGGAAATGCCAGCGAGAATGTGATATCACCAAGGTATATTACGTCAGAATAACCCTGCGTTAAATTTTCCCTGCGACTGCCTCGTTTACGTTAATCACGTGATCACCTACCCTCTCTATACTTGAGAAGATATTTGAGTATATCAACCCTGACTGAGCATTATACTCCTTCTTCTCCATACTCTTAAGGTGTTTCTTACGAATTTTGTCACGGAGTGAATTAATAGAGACTTCCATCATTCTCGCTTTATCCATATCTATCTCAGAATACTTTCCTCTTAGATTCTCTACCATTTGGTTTATAGCTATATCTACTTGAGCAAGCAAATCATTTAAGTTATCTCTTTGTTTTTGATCAAACCAAAGTTTAGAATCCGTTTTCTTCTCAATTACTTTGGCAATTTCGAAGTAAATATCCCCTATACGTTCTAAATCATTTGTAATACTAAGCATAGATCTCAATTCAGATGAAGACTCATCGGATAACTCACTCGCTGATACGCTTCCAAGGTATGTTGCTATCTCAGTCTCTAATCTATCCGTAATATCTTCATATTTTGCTAGTTTTTTAATAAGCTTATTTTGCTTTTTAGCTTCAGACTCATTTATCAAATCCTTAGTTCTTAAATGCATTTTTACAGTCAATTCACCAAATTTAGCTACTTCCTTTTTTGCCTCAAGAAGTGATAATTCAGGAGTAGAGGTAATACCTCCAGCTATGTACTCTAACTTAAATATTTCATCATCTTCACCTTTAGACTTCACAGTTCTCTCTGCTAGGTTCACTAAATAGGGTACAAACCAAATTAGTAAGAACACATTAGTAAGATTGAATGCCGTATGGAATGCTGCAAGACCGAGTGTCGCACCTTCTTTTCCTTGTGAAGGTACTATACCCCAAACACTTTCCATAAACGATGATATACCGTCTAAGAAGAAAGGCATAAGAAGAATCATCCAGAATACACCTACTATATTGAACATTGAGTGAATTCTGGCAGATCTCTTAGCGTGAACATTTCCAACCAATGAAGCAAGCTCAGCAGTAATTGTCGTACCAATATTTTCACCTAATATCATTGCTGCTCCTACTTCAAAAGGAATTATTCCTTTTAAAACCATTGTCAATGTAAGAGCCATTGCAGCACTAGAAGATTGTACCACTACAGTCACTAGTGTTCCTAACAGTACGAAAGCTATTCTTCCTAAAAATGGTCTGTCACTGAATTGAGTAAAGAACTGCACTATTGGAGAATCTGCTCCTAAATCAGGTACGGCGTTCTTCAAGAAACCAAGTCCCATAAACAGTATTGCAAATCCAATAATTGCATTTGCCCAACCTTTAAGATTTTTCTTTGAAACAAACATTAAAGGAGCTCCTAAAGCAATAAATATCAACGCATAAGTAGATAAGCTAATCTTGAACCCAAATAAAGAAACGAGCCATCCAGTGATCGTAGTACCAATATTTGCACCCATCATAACTCCCGCAGACTCTAACAAGGTTAATAGTCCTGCGTTCACAAAACTTACAGTCATAACCGTTGTAGCTGAAGAAGACTGAACGATTGCCGTAATTAAGAAACCGCTTAGAACACCTAAGAATCTATTTGATGTCATTGTGCTTAAGATTTTTCTTAATCCACCTCCAGCAGTTTGTTGAAGACCTTCACTCATCAGTTTCATACCAAATATGAATAGTCCAAGAGAACCTAAAAGAACCAAGATTTTAAACAGTCCCCAAGCTCTTTCCGTTTTATACTTTCCTTTAGTTGACCATACCAAGTCTTCAGACTCTGGTGTACCGTTATTAAGTACTTTAGAAATATCGCTACCATCAGATAGACATCCGATTTCCCATACATACTTCTCCCCGCCAGTCATTCCTTCTAGTTTAAAAGAAGTAGTTTTCGCATCTATAACAGGAGAGTAACGCCAAGGCTTCCCTTTCTCTACTTTCTTTTGATACTTAATGATTACGTTTTGAACCTGGTCAACTTTATCGTAATCAATTCCCCAAGAAAATTTAGCCCCATTTTCTATTCCTTTAGCATTTAAGTTTACAAAAATGTCATTTGTAAGGGCTTCAGTAGTCTCGTTTGTAACTGTCGCTGAATCTTGAGCATTAGCTGTCGTGATTGACAGTAACCCCATTAATACGATAAGTAAAGATTTAAAATTTAGTTTCATTTGGTTTGTTGTTTCTGTTTGCAATAAACTGTATACAAAATTACCTTTATGTTAGGTAATTATAAATTTAAATTCCTAATTCCACCTGGAATCTTATTCTGAAATCATCAGCTGCCGATCCTTCCGATTGAATATATGCTATGTCTGATTGAATTTTCAGCTTATGTCCTACAACATACTTAGATAATCCAAGCGTGTACTCAGTAGTATTTGAAGTAGCTCCCAGTCCTTTGGCAAGGTCAACGGAAGTATATCTTCCTGAGATCTCATAGTTATTATCAAACAGATAACCCACTTGTCCTACATATCCACTTCCAGAAGTAAAACCAGCAATATCCTGTGCCAAATCTTTCTTTGCGTATTCAGCAGCAATACTCAGTCCATTATATTTGTAAACGGCGTCAACAAAAATTGTGTTGATGTCATTGTATAAGCTTCTAGTTCCGTTGGAATCTGTTTCGGTTACAAAATTTCCTAATTGACCTCCGCTCCTATTTGTGTTATTATTTGCACTGAAAGTAGCTCCAATAGACAGGCGACCTTCTTCTTCCCTTGCTAGATCTGCACTGAAGTAATCCCCTTTCTTAGTGAAATTTCCAAAAGGTAAGAATTCTACTCTACCTGTATATGCCATACCCGCTTCTGGATTACCAGCAGTAATATTTCTTCCTTCACCTGTGGTTACCGCGGCAGCAACTCTTACAGGCATTTCTCCTATTTTGGTTTTGTATCTATACTGAACACCGAAATCACGATCTATATTGAATTTACTGTTTACATTGCTACGATCTACAAACTGTAAAGCCATAGAAGACACAACCCTTTCTCTGTTTCCAGGAAGTTTCGTTTGACCAAACCATAATTGCTGCTTGTCACCTAGATGATATTTTAAAACCGCATCTAGTACGATTTTTGAACCATTGCTAACTTGTGCAGCATCTTTAGAGTTGCCTTGATCTCTGTTACTCAATGCCAACTCTAATTTGTACTCAAACTTTGGATCATAAATGTAACCTTTAGACTTAAGCCTCATTCTTCTCACCATAGCTTTCATATCTTCATCTGTTCCGTCAGTGTTATTCTGGTAGCTAGCAAGACTTTGAGCTCTAAAACTCCACTTCATTTTGACTTTTTTGTCTTCAGAGGTGATGGACAATCCCTTCTCAACAGATGGGTAACTTACTTGTGCAAATCCTTTAATTGAAAATAAAGTGATTGTTATGAATAGTATAATTCTTGATTTCATTGGTGCAATGAATGTGCTCTAATGTTATCTCAATGTTAAATGTTTATTAATTTTTGATAACACAAGCCGAATCCATATAAATTATAGATTTGTAATATGTCATTTAGTACGATACGTAAGGCTTTAAGCAAGGATGTTCCAATAATTATGGAACTTGTAAAAGAGCTAGCTATCTTCGAAAAAGCACCTGATGAAGTTACCAATACCATTGAAATGATGCGAGAAGATGGCTTCGGGATTAATAAAATATTTGATGCTTTTGTCGCTGAACACAATGGACAAATTATTGGTGTTGCCATAACTTATTATAGATACAGTACTTGGAAAGGAAAGTGCCTGTATCTTGAAGATCTAATTGTCACAGAGGAGCATCGAGGTAAAGGAGCAGGAAAGCAGTTGTTTAATCATTGTATAGATTTCGCTAAAGAACAACACTGTAAAAAAATGATTTGGCAAGTTTTGGATTGGAATACACCAGCTATTGATTTTTACAAACAATATGGTGCCCACCTTGATGGCGAATGGATAAATGGAAGCTTAGATTTAAGCTAAATCTAGAGAAAGGATACAGTCCTCAATCTATAATCGTTCCCACACACCATAACCATTACCTTCAAAAACCAGTTTAAGCTCTGGATAAATTTGTTGTATAGACTCAAATTTTTGAATCTTACAAGAAACCGAAACAGGTAAATCAGTTTCTCTAATAATCAAATCTCTCAAGGCATTATCAAAATACTTTTTCTCATTTTGATCAAGGTCATACATCGATTCTATGTTTTGTCTCTTTATACAAACTTGTTTAGCTTGGTCCAATTCCGAGAAGCTTTTCTGTTTCGTATAATATCGATGTGCATAACTCTTAAAACCAAAGGTGAAATGAGCCATTTCCTTATCTTGGTATGAAGTCAAATGATCAATCCAACTACCTTGCACAGTAGATTCCACGCTACTTATCACAGTAGACATCAATAAAGCAATGACCAACGTATTAGTTGTCAAAAACCTTGTAATCGAAACTTTCGATGGTTTAAGAATCATACTGATCAAAACTCCGAATAAGACAGAAGCAAGCACCAGAGGTACTATGCTCCAAGATACATCTGTTTGGAGCTGAGCCAATGTAAACTCATCACCGATATTATTTCTTAGATAATGTAAAACACCATCTCTGTTAACTCCTATCCATCCTGCTATCAGCAATATGGAAACCCAAATCATTCCTATAAGCGAAAGAAATACTCTCTCAAGTAAATACATCTTTTGGAATCCAGATAGCCAAACACCTCCGACCACTGCTAAGGGCAAGTAGCACATACTGCTATAATGAACAATCTTCGTAGTCACTGAAGAAAAAAGAATCAGAACCACCCAAAACAAAACTTTCATCCAACGATGCATTGTGGCATCACCTTGAATTCTTTGTCTACTTATCATTCTTCTTAATGCTAGAATAAAGAGAGGAAAGCATCCTACTAGAAGCACAACAACATGATAGTAGAAAGGCTGACCGTGTGAAGCTATAGGATACCTAAATAGGTCAATTTGATATACTAAAAACTCCTTCAGAAACCAGAATCCATTTTCATATACTTGAACACCAAATACCACGACAAGTGGAATAAAAACACCTCCTATTAAGGACAAGATGTTTTGAATTTTGTAAAAATTATTCTTGTAAATGATTTGGTAAAAAAGACCTGTAAGTCCAACAATTAGAAGAGCCACAGGGCCTTTGGTCAATACGGCGAACCCAAGACATATGCCGGAAAAGAAAAAGCTAGAATTCTCGTTTTTCTCTACTGACTTTATCAGGTACAATACACTCCCAAATATCAGAAGGTTGAATAAAGGATCAATGATTCCTGACTTAAAATAAAAATGAGGAGTCAACGAACCGATATACAGCAAGATGGAAAAAATTGCTGCTTGCTTTCCATAACGGCGAATTACGAAAAAGTAAAGAACAAATAGCGTTATAAAACCAACTACTACATTCGGAAATCTAGCGGCAAATTCATTTACTCCGAATACTTTCATAGATATAGCCTGTAGCCAAATAAAAAGTGGTGGCTTTTCCCAAAATGGTTCGAAATTGATTTGGACATTGACCCAATCACCTGTGAGAATCATCTCTCTAGCTGCCTCCGCAAAGTTTATCTCATCCCAGTCAAATAAGTGAACTTGACCAATGAATGGGACAAACAAGACTAAATAGAACACCAAGAGTGTTACAAAAGCAAAATTCGATTTAAGCCAATTCATAATAAAGTGCCTTTATTCTTCCTTAAATCTGTTTTCTATAAACATTAAGACCATACTTGTTAGTAGCAAACCTAAGATGGCTCCAGCAATGATGTCATTTAGATAATGTTGACCAAGATACACTCGAGAAAGTCCTATCAAGGCTCCTAAAACCGGTGCTCCAATCTGAATCCAATTCTTCTTAAGACCAATCGCTAACAATGTCATGAAAGTAAATGACGCGGTAGTGTGCCCACTCGGAAATGAATTAGTCCTGTGTCTTTCCAATGAGTCAACTGGCTTTAAGTTTTCAAAAGCAACTATAGGTCTCCGCTCCTGCTTAAAAATGGTATGTTTCAATCCCTGAGATGCTCCAGTAGTCACCACTATACTTAAAACAAATGCTAACACATATTTTTTAGACCCAAATATCAGCAGTAATAAAAACACAATAATCCCTCCTGCTAATTCGCCCATTTTAGTGATAATCATGAACACTGAATCAAGAAATTCATTGTGTAAAGCATTCAACGCAAGGACAAGTTCCCCTTTCTCAGTAAAAAGTTGAATAATGAGCCCTAAAACTATAAGAATAAAGGCTGTCAGGTAGAAATATCGATATCGTCTAAATAATGCTATCAAATGCTTCAAAAATAGAAGTCTTAAATAGTTTATTACGTAAAAATTCGTTTATTTGAAAAATCTTATAAAAAGACAACGTGGAAAGAGTTAAAATAGAATTAGAATTCGTTATAAAATCATCTCCAACGATACTTTATCAGTATCTATCTACTCCATCAGGATTAGTTGAATGGTTTTGTGATGATGTAAATATAAAAGGAAGTAAACAGTATAGTTTCTTCTGGGATGGGGATGAAAACAAAGCAGAACTGGTAAAGAAAGTAAACGGTAAGTTAATCAAGTTTAAACTACTTGACAATGCTGCAGATGAGTACTTTCAGTTCGAAGTAACCAAAGATGAGTTAACAGGAGACATTGGTCTACTGATAACTGATTATGTGGATGCCGATGAAGTAGAGGAAATGAATATGTTATGGGAGAGCCAAGTTGGAGATCTCAAACATGCATTAGGACTAGCCTAATACTTATCATCAATATCTTTTTTATCTTCTTTTAGAGAAGAGATTTCTTCTTTAACCTTATCAGATAGGTCACGAGCTTTATCTCCTATCAGATCTAGATACTTGTTTTCTATAGGAACAAAATCCTGCAAAAACACCTTGTACTTTGATGTTGCATCTTTGGAAGCAAGACACACTAGAGCTTTTTCCTTAGTGGCTTTTAGGCTTTTTTGAAGCACATATGCCCCTTTTATCTTTTGATTAGTTAATGAATCTAATTCACTTCTAGTAAACCTAGAGTTGATATCTTCTTGAGCTGGTTTAAGAATGCATTCACATATGTCTTCATCACCATCATCTCCACAATACTTCTGCATAAGGTGATTCATATCCGCCACATTTTGTTCAAATGGTCCGATTCCTTTGTAATACAAAAAACCTAATATCAATCCACCTAACAAGAGAACTCCAAGGACTTTTAAAAACAACTTTTTAGCAAAACGTAATATTACTAATGCAACAATAGCAACTAAGACGAGTGTCAATGATGGCTCCATATTTAGCGAAAATACTTATTTGTTTGAAAGAGATAGTTGTTGGTACAATTCTTTCGGAGAAATATTGTCATCTCTAAGAATACATTTCTTTCCTAAATAGTAACCTCTGCTTACATCTTCAAGGAAATATTGAGATGCTATATCTGAATTACTAAACCCTACTGGCCACTTTATTCTATCATAATAGAACATGATTTTTACATCTTTTGGTTTATCCCCGTGATTAAGCGTGATAATTTTGAGCGTTTCAGAGTATTCTGAATGAAGCTTATTTAGATATGCTGTATCTTCATTTGAAAGTGTTTCCTTATCCCAGAAGAAGATGAAGACCTCCTTCTTTTTATACTCTTTTAGCTCGTGTTTTTTATTCAATACATTGAAATAGGTGAAGTTGGGAGTCTTCTTACCTACTTCTAGTTTACTTGATAACTTAGCATTCTGATCATGTTCTATTTCTATGTACGACCCTGTCGTCTCAATCCCATTTATGCGATACTTTTTGTTTCCCCATTCAAACACGTTATTAGAAATGGTTGGAACTATATTCACAAGCTTATCTGAAGCTATACGGTGCTTGTAAGGCCCTACATACAACATATCAGTACAACTCTCATTGTAAACACCATTCACATTAAGATCTTTAATCCCAATACTAAATGAATCAACACCGTCATTGAAATTCCCTTGAATACAGTTATACCTCTGCTCCCTGAAACAATAATTAATGTTAGTGAACTTCTTCTTACCGCTATGTGCTTTGTAGTGTTCTGTCAATAGATTCTTGTACCTTACATTTTCACCGTACTTAAATCGAGTAAGTTTGACTGCATACTTTGCATTAGGAACATTTGCATTTTCCAAATCTATTTCAAATGAGTGTTCATTCCAAGCTATGCTATCAGGTGCTCCATCATTTGTGAAGTCAAAGTCATTATTTCTATCAATAAACAAGTATAAGGTTCTCCTTGATCTTCGATAGTTTCCTATCATAGTTAAAAGATATCCTTGACTCTCAGCATTGTCAGCTCCGGCAAAATAGATATATGTATACCCCGTATCCACACAGTTTCGCATTAGTGGCATTTTTTTGATTGTGTACCAAGGCTGAGTACTATCTATATCCACCCCAAATTTGGAATATGGCTCTATCTCTCTACCCTCAAATCTATACACTGGTAGAATACTTTGCGACTTGTCGAAGGCATCATCCTTAGCTCGCTTATCCATATCCACACGTATACTTTGTGCTGAAACAAAAATCCCAATCATCATGATTGGGATTATTAAAAATGCTTTTTTTAATTTCATTTAATACTTGTTTTTAATCTCTACCAAGCAGCATAGACGCATAGTAAAGTAGAGTAGCTAATGCACTAAGTGCAGCCACTACATATGTCATAGCCGCCCATTTAAGAGCATCTTTACTATCTTCTAGCTCGGCAGATGTAGCCATGTTCTTATCTTCTATCCATGCTAAAGCTCTTCTACTTGCATCAAATTCAACAGGCAATGTCACAAAACTAAACAAAGCCGTTATTGCAAACATTGCTACTGCTACTTTAAGCAAGAGTAGGCTTCCACCAGAACCAGCCATAACTATACCTGCCATAAGCACCCACGTTACCCACCTAGAACTAATATTCACTGCAGGCACCAATTTACTTCTTAATGTCAACCATGTATACGAACGAGCATGCTGCACAGCATGACCACATTCGTGAGCCGCAACTGCTGCTGCTGCTGCATTTCGTTGATTGTAGACTGCTTCACTTAAATTTACAGTTTTCTTCACCGGATTATAGTGATCTGTAAGTTGACCATTTACAGAGATAACTTTTACGTCATAGATTCCATTATCTGACAACATCTTCTCCGCAATTTCCCTCCCACTAAGATTACTTGAAATTGGAGTTTGAGAATACTTTCTAAATTTAGATTTCAATCGATTCTGTACGAACCAACTAGCACCCATTACTAATACTATTAAAACTATATACATTTTCTCTTCTAATTTATTTCAGAATGTAAAATTACAAAAAGTGTACCAAATGCATATTAGTGACAGTATTTAAGATTTATCGTTTAATCTGAACTAAAACGCTTCTCCAATGAAGAAATATATGCCATAACCCTCCGGAGTGAAGGCCACATCTATACGATTGTAAACATCCTTTTTGGGAAACAGTAAAAAACGCGGGCCTCCTCCTAACGACCAAGCTAAGGACGTATTTTTAATTGATTTTAAATCTGGGTAAACACTTCCTGCTGAAGCAAAAAACGAGGCACCCCACCTCTTTGCAAAGGAAAATGGTAACATTCGATACTCAACCTGAGCTGCAGTATAATTATTATCTCTATACCTACCCAGGTAGTATCCTCGCATCATTCTCTCACCACCCATTAGTGACAACTCATTAAATGGGATATCTCCATTCCCAAACTGTCCATATGCTTGAAACGCTAGTACATTGTTTTTACGAACTGGTTTATACAAACGAAAATCAGCAAAGCCCAGATTAAAACCATAAGTACTTCCTAAAGCCTTACTACTACTTAAAAATGCGACTTCAGCAAAATGTCCATGACGAGGATTGAGAACATTATGAATGTCATCATATACAACTCCCCAGCCCAGAGACAAATTTGTAGATCCTTGATTACCAAGCGGTAAATTAATAGACGAAGTTGGCTCTACATCAAAATCAACTTTTGTTAGGCGTTCGAAATTGACCTCAAAACCTGTATATAGTGACGGAATCAATTGACGTAGTACACGTTCTCTAATCCTAATTTCGTTAGCTGTGACCAATGCTATTTTCTCCGCAGGTGTATTCATCCCAACCCCATGATATGATAGTGGAAAGCTTTGAAACTTTGCTTGTCCAAGAAAAAAGAACTT
>JBMYYN010000058.1:0-10153 GCA_049609445.1 Bacteroidia bacterium
CTTTTGTTATCAATTACAATAGAATTATTAATCCCTAGCTTTGTAGTTAGGGATTTTTTTATGAATAAATTAATGTTTTGGAGTCTACTGTTGGTGTCCAATGCCGTCATAGGGCAGAGCATTGGACAGGTCAATCATTTTCAAAAAAAATGGAATGCAGACACTCTTCAGATGCCTTTTGAAAGGTTC
The DNA here is from genome assembly GCA_049609445.1 of Bacteroidia bacterium. GTDB lineage: Bacteria > Bacteroidota > Bacteroidia > NS11-12g > UBA9320 > UBA9320. The sequence goes on from JBMYYN010000058.1 coordinate 190, forward strand.
GAAGTGAGGGATTTAAGTATCCCATTTCCTGATTCAATTTACAATGGTGCAGATATTACCATTAGAAAATTAACTTGGAAGGGAGTCAAAGGATTTAGTTATGAAACCAAAGTGAGGAATGATACGGTTGTATATATGATCATTTCTGTCAAGGGAAAAAGAAAAGGTGAACTGCTAAACAGTATAGGTATGAGCAAGGTCAAGTCTATGGGGTGTTCTGGCAAAGTTACTAGGACACATACCGTAGAAGGAGGTGCGTTTAGAAGAAGAAAATCGTCTGTTGAGCTAGAGAAGACATCTTGATGTACGTTTGAGGTCAATTGTTTAAGGACCTAATATTCCCTATTTTTACCTTTTGATTTTATTAGGTATTAACTGATGAAGAAGGTTAATTTCTTCATAACTTGAATAACCCAAAAGATATGAAACAACTTATTTTTAGTCTTTGTTTGAGCCTATTTTTCATTAATGGATTCTCACAACAAAATGACACAATCACAAGTATTTTCTCAATAACTGAGGCAAATAAACAGGCAGATGGCACTTATGCAGTACAGATAAAGGCTGGGAGAAATGAAGGTGTTTTTCTTCAAAATAGAGCTAGTGTACTTACAAGATATAACAAGGATAAAAACAACGAGCCTAGAGAAAACTTAGTGATAGGTTCTGTGGAGTTCACCAAAGTAAATGATCGATATTCAGAAGGAGTATTTACGTTCAAGTCTGGACAAGAAAAGCACGGACTACTCACTTATGACATGGTGTATACGCAGATATCTATACCTAAGAATACGTATCGAGGTTTGCTTTTTTCCATGGCAAAACTAAATGTATTGCTTAACGAAACTCCGGATTTAACTAATCGTAAACACATGGTTCCTCTCTATAATTGGGATACTATTATTTCTATTAAGAGCTATGCCGATGAATTAGAAAAAATCAAAAGATACAGTGGTGTAATTCATAAGACAAGGGAAGCTTATGGCGATGAAATAACAGATTATCCGGTTATGTTGACAGAGATCAATGGAGGCAAGTTTGGAGGGACAAAAATGTATCAATTGCTCGAGCAAACTAGAGAGATTGATATTATTCAGTATCTAGAATTTATCAAAGAATACCCGTATAAGTATATGGGAGTTATTTATCCATTGGATGAGACCTACGCTACTTGGGCTTTGAATAATACGCCTTTAACTAAGAATATTGAGTCATCCATCACAAAGTATGTCTCTCACCTGCTAAACACAAATGAACTTACCGAAAAGGTGAAAGATTATGGTCATTATTTCAATGTGGGGGTCAAAAATAAAGATGTATGGGTAGAGCAATATTTGGATGATTCTACATATGTCGTGAATGAATTTTTGGAAGTAGCGAGTGCTTTAGAATTGGATACATTTTCTAACTATTTGAAGCTTGGTAAAGCAAATGTTCATAGAGCAAACGGTAAAAATAAAGCGGCGTTAGATTTGATTACGGAAGTGATTGATGACCCTTCTGAAACTTCAAATCAATTGAATGCGTATTGGTATAGAAGCTTCGTGAATCAAGATATGAAGCAGTATGATGCTGCTATTTCTGATTTAGATTCTGTGCTAAATCAGGTTGATTTCTCAGGAGCATATGGAAGTAAAGGATGGCTGCTTCTGAAAACAGGTCGGTGGAAGGAAGCTCGTGAGCCAATTCAAATGGCACATAACTTGGACCCATCTGCATTCAGCTGGGCTGTTAATCGGGGGCACATGCACTTGACCAAAAGTGATCCTGATTCTGCGAAATATTATTATAAAAAAGCACTGGACTTAGCCTCTAGCACTGAAGATTTGGATGGTGGATTAGCGGATTTTGACTTGTTTATCAAAAATGGTTGGTATGAAAAGGAATCAATGGAGTTTAAAGAGTTCTTTCAATGGAACATAGACTCAAACGGCTACTTCGAAAAAGCTAAAGCAGAGTATTTCTTTAACACTGCAATCGCGGAGAAGGAGGATTATGAGAAGCGACTTGGGTTATTGGACTCTGCATTTTATTATCAATCGAGGGTTCCTGTTAAGAATTATTATCGTGAGAGGTCTTTGAATAGGTGGTATGCTTACACACAGTACAAACTAAAACGATATGATGAAAGCTTAAAATGGTATACCAAGGCTCTTCGTACCAACAGAGCCCATATCAAAGAAGATAATCTGTTATACGATGATTACGATGATTTAGAAACATTAGCAGATTATGTGGATGATAAGGAATTAGAAAATTGGTATGGTGAGCTAAAAGAAGGAATTAAGCATAAAATCAATGTCACATCCACAAGTACAAACATGTATGTGTTTTCTTGTGAATCTTCTTCTGATAATAATAAGCACTCCAATAGCGATGCTAAAAAGTTTTTAGATGAATTAGAAGATTCCTCAAATCAGCAGTTTGACCGAACATTTAATTTGTTGTATGAAAGCACTCCAGGGATCGATTTTGATGTTGTTTTGGAAAACTTCACGTCTCAAGCCCAGGAAAAGGACGTTCTCGTGTTTTATTTTTCAGGAACCAGTTATTCTGATGATGACAAAAAAGGTTTTGTCATAGGAGAAGACAGCATTCCTATAGAAGATCTCATCACATCGCTGACGTTTGTTCCATGTGAGAATGTTCTCATAGTCCTTGACGCAGATAACATTAATTTTATAGAAAACTTCGTCTCGTATAGAAGTAACCTAGTGTTCAATGAATCACATGCCAATATTCAGATACTAACTCCAAATAAAGTAAGATATGAGGTTGATTCTCTTAAGCACGGTCTGTTGACTTATGCGTTGTTAGAATCCTTAAAAAACGAAGATGAAATGTCATCCTTTGATCTTAAGCAGACTGCTGAAGATGTACTCGAAGAAAAAGGGTATTATTTCAATTTTGCAGCTTATGGATCAGGGTATCCGTTCCCTATAATGGCAAAAAAAGAGGTAGTGGACGACAAGAAAAAGATGGAGTATAGAGGTGCTGTAGTATCAGAAGAAGATACTTATAAGTTGCCTTCAGAAGCTCTGGGACAAGGGCACTATGCTCTCGTAGTAGGAGTGGGAGAGTATGACCATTGGGCATCACTTAAGAATCCGAAGAATGATGCTTCAGCAATTCATCAAAAGCTACAGTCTGTTTATCAGGTCAAAAGCACGTTGTTGTTAAATCCTGATTTGAATGAGTTGGAAGCTGCTTTGCGTGCTTTAAAAAACTTAAATGCAGAAAGTATCACGATTTTTTATGCTGGTCACGGCTATTTTGAAGAAGAGACTCAAAGAGGGTATTTAGTGCTAAAGGATTCAAAAATGCCCGAGAAGGATCTAGCCAAATCGTCCTACTTTGATCATAATAGGCTTGTCGGATTATTGAGTAATTATAGGTGTAAAAATGTCATGTTATTGATAGATGCGTGCTTCAGTGGAACCATAGAGAGCCAGAGCACATCATTGGGTGAGGGTGTGTGTTTGAATAATGCTCAAACCGGATATGCAAGTGATGTCTATCAAGATGCTCCTAACAAAGTGTATATGAAGAGACATTTATCTTGCCCAACGATGAAGTACATTACCTCAGGAGGAAAGGAATATGTTCCAGACGGAACAGGAGATCATTCTCCGTTTGCGGCTAAACTTTTGGAAGCTTTGGACACCAAAGGTGGATATGATGCAGATGGAATATTGAGCTATTCTGAAATACGTGTTAGTCTGCTTAAGGTGACACCTCAGCCTAGATTTGGTCGCTTTGGTGAGGATAATGCAAGTACAGAGTTTTTGCTTTTATCGAAGTAGAAATTTTATTCTACCAAAATGAACCCAGCCCATAAATATGGTTGAGAGCTATACTTTTTCTGCATTTCTCTTTGTGTAGCGTTAAACGCATTTCGGACGTCCTCGGATTCTACTAGTTTGGTGTAAAACAGTTTCATGAATTCTGCAGTTTCTTGATCAGGTACTGACCAAAGGCTTAATATCAAATTGTCGACGCCAGCCATCCTGAAGCCTCTTTGTAGACCATATACCCCTTCATTTCCGTCGATGTCGCCTAGCCCTGTTTCACATGCACTTAATACTACAAGGCCGGTTTTATGAAGGTCTAAGTTTGCTATTTCAGTGGCTGTTAGAATTCCATCTTGTTCAGAAAATGGATTTCTATGCTTTTGCCATGCATAGTTGCCGCCGGCTAGTATTAGTCCACTCCTCATCATTGGATCACTCGCATAGTTTACATAGATTTTGTCTATTTGTTCTCCGGTGGTCGTGTCTGCTTTATAAAATCCGTGTGTAGCCAGATGCAGAATAGCTGGAGAGGACCCATTTAGTTTTTTAAAATACTCTTCGCTTGCCTCCATGTCAGAAACAAGTTTTACAGAATACTTCTTTGCTTCCAGCGTGTTAGCTATGTAGTCTACCTCATCCTTAGTTCCTTTGAGATACTTCCATGCTTGATTGACCATAGTTGTATCAGAAGTAGGAGTTTCATACGAATAGTTTATACCACCTATAAGAGTGGCAGATTTGTTAGAAATTTTCTTGCTAGAAAATGTAGGCATGGTACTATACTGAACTATGTTATGCTTTTGGCACAATGCTATTCCTTCATTATCCGCAAGAGCAGCTAAGGGTACTCTGTTTAGTGTCCCTGAGACAGAAATGTACACCGTATTTTTAGAAGCAGTTTCTTCTTCCAATGGACCCCAAATTAAGTTGTATACATTCTCGTCTATCTCCATTGCATCTCCTTGAACTATTGCACCTCTAGAAGAATATAGATTGTTTATTTGACTGCTAGTTAGAGAATTAGTTAGTGTGTGTTCGTTGAATAAAGGAATGACCTTTGGGGCGATGTAATCTTTTTTAATAACATATGCCACATATACTATACTGTCCGGAAACTTATGCTCATCCGCGAAGTGAAACTGACTAAATTCTATAGCCACTTCATCTGATTGAAGTCCATCTCTAATGTCGAGCCAATTGGATATAGAAATTTTGTGATCAGGAAAACTTGAGTTGTGATGTTTTATAAGTAGCCCTTCAAGTGAGTCTCTCTCATTGATGAGATTTTGAATGTTTTTACCTCTTAATTTTTTGGGTAAGTTTAGCTCATGTGCTACTTTGTTTTTAAGGTAGCTGTATGATGCTATTGTTTGGTTGATTTCTTTGTCTTTGAGACTCTTGAGGTTTGCTAATACAGCTTTTTGGTTATGCAGGAGTAGGCTTTTTAAGGTTAAGTGATTGTTCAAGCAGATGGCACTGATTTCGGGATCTGCGAAGTCTATCTCATTGTTAAACTGTTGAAGTTTGTCAAAGTTATATTCTAGAGATTTGTAGAATGCTTTTCGGTGAGCCTCTGTGGAGATAGAGAAAACACGTTGTATTTCCTGCATGGTGATGGCATTTGCTATTTTGTAATTTTGAGCAGCAAGCTTTGGGTCTCCAACTAGATGATTGAGATCCCCAATTTTTTGAATTTGGTCGCCATATGCAGGGTGTTCGGCTCCGTATCTTTTTTTAAGTAGAGGGAGATAAAAATCGTATAGTTCGTTTGCTCCATCTATGTCTCCATTTAGACCCATTAGATAAGCTTTGTGACATGCGGCTAATGCCAATTTTGGACTTTTTTTACCTTCTAGTTCTTCGTAAATATTCTCGGATTTTTCTATATAGCTAATGGCATTCCTATTTACTTTTTGTTGCTTAATGTTATAGTTCTGGTCCTCTAGAGAACCTACGAATGCTGGACCAGTTTTGCCCATTTCATTAGCAAGTACTGCAAGTTGGTAGCTTGCTTTAGCTTGAATCCATTTAAGAGAATCATTGTCTTTGGAGTTGGAATGTACATAAGAGTATGCATAACGTGCGTTATCATAATCGTTGATGGCTTGACTTAACATGCCCCAGTAGAGCCAAGTTCTTAGGTTTTGAGAACTAGATACTCCGAATAGGTCTTGTGTTTTTTGTGTCAGGGTAGCAATGTCTGTAATCGCTTTGTCGTACTTACCCATAGCTATATTTAGCTCTACAAAGTCTATTTCTGCTTCTACATAGATCTTGCTTGTGTCTGTAAGTTGCTGGCCTAGCAGAGAGATACACTGTTTTAGATGTGTTCCAGCTTGGTTGTATTCTCTTAATTCGGTGTAGATGGAGCCTAACTCCTTATGTATCAAACCTTGCACCAATGTGTTTTCAGAGAAGTGCTCCTTGGTTTCTATAAGTGTTTTTTGATAGTCAGTAGCGGCATCAATTAAACTTCCATTTGTTTGATTGAAACTAGCTGAGTTAATGAGTTTCATCAATTCCGCCAGACGCTTTTGGTCTGTTCCGTCTTCATTTACCCATGCATTGTTTGCCAAGACTTGCAAGGCTTTGTTACCTTTTCCTTTTGCTATAAGAGAAGCTACCAGCTCAGAATCTACTTCTTCGTCATCTGAAACAATGGAGAGGAGAGATTTAAGTGAGGCCAATTGAATAAGTGCAATGTCGTATTTTAGTTTATTTATCTTGTAGTTGCTTGAATCTTCAAGTTTGTTAAGTACATTGACCTCGTACCCTTTTTCTAGGAAATAGTGTGCACTATCGTATAACTTAAGGCTTATGTAGGCACTTACGATTGGTCGGAATGAATTGAAGTATTCAAAATTTGTTTTTCCGTAGACTTCCTCTACCATGGATTGGTTTTGAAGAGCTAGGTTGAGAGATTTTCTTTTCTCTCCTATTTTTTTCGTTGGAGCTATTAATTTTCTTATCAGGTCAATCTCTTTTTCTTTAGAGTAGCGTCCTGCTTTTCGAACAATTCCTAAAGCACTTTGGTAATGTACAACCGCAAGGCTATGGTTATCCAAATTTTCATATGTAGCACCTAGCATCTCTTCAAATGCTTGCAGAGCTCCAGTAGAATAATCGTCTATAGTTAGAAGATGGTCTTTTGCTTTTATGAAGTTTTGTAGAGCAATGCTATATTTTTCAAGTAAAAAGTAAGATGAGCCTAGATTGTAGTATGCGTCACTAATATGTTGACCGTTAGGAAGTACTGATTTATATATGCTGAGAGCTGTTTTGAATTGGTCTAATGCTTTATTGTATTCATTACAGTCGCATAACTGGTTGCCGTATGACTGACTTTTGTCGGCGTACACTTTGCTGCTTTCTAGTCCTTCATCTTTCAGTATAATAAATACTTTTTTGTAAGACTTAAGTGCTTGGTCACATAAACCATATGAGGCGTAATCTTCAATCAGTTCGTCCAGATAGTCCAGCTGAAGGTTATAGGGAACTTCTTCAGATTTGTATGACTGCTCTATAGCCTTTTCTCCATAAATTATTGCTAGAGCTAATTCTCCAGTTTTTCGGTAACAATGTCTTAATTCTGAGAGGGAGTAAAGGTAGTTGGTGTATCTCTCAGTGTGATAATTGGATAAGACATTCAGTGCTATTTTGTAGTTGTTTATAGCGTCAGTGTAGTTTTTACCATAAAGCTGGTTTAAGGCTAAGAACTTTACCGCTAAACCATATGTCAATGAATCTGAATAGTTGTTTTGCTCATAGAGCTTGGTTTGCTTAAAAATATAGTTAGTTGCACTATCATAAGCTTTGATTTCAAAAAAACTCATCGCTATAGAATGGCAGACTGATGATTGGTCTAGCCAATTAGGTGAATCCTGTTTATTCAAAAAAGTAAGTGAGGATTTATATGAGTCTGCAGCCTTTGCGTAATCCTTGATATTGTAAGACGAGTTAGCTTTATTGTAGTATCCCAAAGCTATGTTAGAAAGTAAGTTTTGCTTTGACTCCATGTCATAGACATCTGCAGTGTCGGCATAAGGAAGCTGAGAGAGATTGTAGGGTAGAGCCTCCGTGTACATTCTTTTTTCGTTCAGTTTTTTTGCATACGATTTCTCTAATTTATAATAGTCATCACTCTCTCGACCTTGCTCTTTTATCTTGTCTTCTAGTGCTATTTGATAGTACTTTTTGGCACTGTCTATTTGGTTGTTTTGAAAGAAACAAAATCCGGCATTTTGGGCGTAAAGAGAGGGGTAGCTTATCGTAGGATTTGATATGCCCTTTATTAAGTTATATGCTTGGATAGCATAATCAGCAGCGGTATCATAGTCGCCAATAAAGGCATCCACCATGGTCACTTTGTTGAGATATTCTGCCTTCTGTTCTTTGTTGGATGTCAGGTATGCTAGGTCCATGTAGTAGGACTTGCATTTTTTATTTTTTTTAATAGTGTAAGAGCATTCAGCAAGGTCGGCAAGACGTGTTACATATTTCCCAGAATCAATTCCATACAAGTACTTGTAAATGGTGACACTGTTTTGTAGAAATGGCAATGCCTCTTCGTATTTGCCTGCTTTCTTATATGCGTATCCAGCATTGTAGTATCCTACTTCAACATTTTTGTCGTAGTCGCCGTATAGTTTAATCCCAGTATTTACGCCATAGTGAAAGTACATCGCAGCAGAATCATAAGACCCTTTTTTGTAATGGACCCTAGCCACACTGTCAGCATATACTCTGTGAGCTTCTGATTGACCAAAGGTTAATGCACTCGCAAGAAGGTTAATCAAAAGAAATAATATCGACGATTTGTAGGTCATTTAGAGTATATACCTTTATTCGGGTCTAAAGTAAATATTAAGTTCTTTTATAGAAATAAAACATTATTGTTTCTTTGCAAGCATGTCAACAGAATCAAACGCTTTGAAGAGAACGAGCTTATATAACAAACACGTAGAACTAGGTGCTAAGATTGTGCCTTTTGCTGGTTATGAAATGCCACTACAATATGAAGGACTAACACCTGAACATCATGCGGTGAGAGACAGTGTTGGGATTTTTGATGTTAGTCATATGGGAGAGTTTTCTGTGAAAGGAAAGGATGCAGAAGCCCTAGTAGCTTGGATATGTTCTAATAACATTAGTAAGGTGGTTGATATGCAAGCACAGTATAACTGTATGCCAAATGAAGATGGTGGGATTGTTGACGACCTTATTGTATATAGATGGTCTTCTGAAGAGTATACTCTCGTTGTGAATGCAAGTAATATAGCAAAGGATTGGGACTGGATTATCAAGCAGAAAGAAGCTAAAGGTTTTGAGTGTGAGTTAGAAGACATGTCAGATGATATTTCATTGATGGCTGTTCAGGGACCTAATGCTACTAAGGTGATTCAAAAACTTACAGATATAGATTTAGATGCTATTAAGTTTTATCATTTTGCAGCTGGAGCATGTGCGGGTAGTGATGATGTAGTGATAAGCAATACTGGCTATACCGGATCCGGTGGATTTGAGTTATATGTATGGAATAAGGATGCTGAGATGGTATGGGATGCTGTTATGGAAGCAGGAAAGGAATTTGATATCGTCCCTTGTGGTCTTGCTGCAAGAGATACTCTTAGACTTGAGAAAGGTTATTGTCTCTATGGTCACGAAATAAACGATACTACTTCTCCAATTGAGGCAGGACTTGGATGGATTACAAAGTTTGCAGAACCTTTTGTGCATCAGGAATATCACCAAAACCTTAAAACCAACGGAGTTAGTAGAAAATTGGTAGGTTTTGAGTTGATAGATAGAGGTATTCCTCGTCAGGACTATGCTATAGTAGATGCAGATGGTAATGAAATAGGAATCGTATGTAGCGGAACTCAGAGTCCTAGCTTGGGTAAAGCTATAGGTACCGGTTACGTGACTCCAGAATATGCTAAAGCAGATACAGAGATATTCATAGCTGTTAGAAAAAAACAATTGAAAGCAAAAGTGGTTAAAATGCCATTTTTGAAGTAAGATATTCTTCTCGTTTATCTCAGAAATATACTCGGATCTAGTTCGAGTATATAGCATACAGAATTGTTTTATTGCTTGACGAAAAGGAATTACCTTTGCAGTATGAATCTTTCTGAACAAATTACAGATCAAATGAAAACGGCTATGAAGGCCAA
>JBMYYN010000059.1:0-9922 GCA_049609445.1 Bacteroidia bacterium
GTAGCCCGTAGGGGAATCGAACCCCTCTTGCCGAGATGAAAACCCGGTGTCCTAGCCGATAGACGAACGGGCCATTAAATGCTCGTATCACGTCCACTATTTCTAGCTTCTGTGTTGTCCGGCTCCGAAACCTTCGGATGACGTTACTAAACGCTTTTTGTAAGAACAATATCTCCTTTTGCGTTTGGCGAGTGCAAATGTAATAGCAATATTTAATGAATCAAACATTTGTACTTTTTTTTGATTAAAATTTTTGGGACTAAATGTGCAACTGAGTGATAGCCTTGTGACTATGCTTATTCTTAATCGATTCTTAAAAAATAATTACCTTTGCAGTCCTTTTTAAACACAACATTTTAAAACAAAAAATTAAATGAGAGTAGCCATTAACGGTTTCGGTAGAATTGGAAGACTTGCATTCAAAGCTCTTCTAGAAAAAGACAATGTAGAGGTAGTTGCAATAAACGACCTTACTGACAACAAGACCCTTGCTCACTTACTTAAGTACGATTCTGTACAAGGTAAATTTGATGGAACTGTTGATTTTACAGATTCTCACATCATCGTAAACGGAAAAGAAATCAATGCAACTGCAGAAAGAGACCCGTCTAACCTTCCTTGGAAAGAGTGGGATGTAGACGTAGTATTAGAAAGTACTGGATTCTTCCGTAGCCCAGAAGGTGCTGGCAAGCACATCGAAGCTGGTGCTAAGAAAGTAATCATCTCTGCTCCAGCATCAGGTGATATCAAGACTGTAGTATTAGGTGTAAATGATGACACTCTAGTAGGAGATGAGACTATCTTGTCTAATGCTAGTTGTACTACAAACTGCTTAGCTCCTATGGTGAAAGTACTAGATGACTTGATCGGGGTAGAAAGTGGTTTCATGACTACTATTCACTCATACACAAGTGACCAAAGATTGCTAGATGCTCCTCACTCTGACTTGAGAAGAGCTCGTGCCGCTGCACTAAACATTATCCCTACAAGTACTGGAGCTGCTAAAGCTGTAGGTTTGGTTCTTCCTCACCTTGCTGGTAAATTGAACGGTAACTCGCTTAGAGTCCCTACTCCTACTGGTAGTGCTACTGATTTCGTAGTGACGCTAAAGGCGGATACTACTGTAGAAGAAGTAAATGCTGCTTTCAAAAAAGCATCTGAAACTAACCTAAAAGGTATCCTTGAGTATAGCGAAGATCCACTAGTATCTTCTGATATCGTAGGAAATCCTCACTCTTGTATCTTTGATGCTATGACTACTATGGTACAAGGAAACACAGTGAAACTTATGGGATGGTATGACAACGAAGCTGGATATAGCAATAGAGTTGCAGACCTTATATCTAGAATAGGATAGACCCAATACATTTCGATAATATTAAGCGACAATTCTCATAGAGGATTGTCGCTTTTTGGTTACATCAGAGTTTGTTTTCTTATCTTAGCCACGTGCTAACCAAACTAAAATCACTCGGACCCGGACTCTTGTATGCCGGTGCTGCTATAGGTGTATCCCACTTGGTTCAAAGTACGCAAGCAGGAGCACGTTATGGTTATGTGCTGATCGTAGCCATTGTCCTTGCTCACATATTTAAGTACCCATTTTTTTCACTTGGTCCGAAGTACGCTAGCCACACGGGGACTTCCTTGGTTTCGGGTTACTCCAAATTGGGCAAATGGGCGGTTATTGTTCTGTTGCTCCTGACAGTAAGTACTATGTTTACGGTGCAGGCGGCCGTGACGATTGTGACCGCAGGATTGGTTCAGAAAGCCACAGGTATAGATTATAGTGCAGTCCAGATTTCATCTGTGATATTGATTATATGTTTTCTGATACTTCAGGTAGGTAAGATTAACATTCTGGACAACCTGATGAAGGTGATTATGATTATCCTTTCTATCTCTACAGTAGCAGCTTTCTTCTTCTCGTTTGATGTGGAGAAAGATATTATTCCTTCTGCTCAAGCGGTTTTTGATTTGAGAAAGGAAGCGGACTTAGGATTTTTATTGGCATTTGTAGGTTGGATGCCTGCTCCATTAGATATAGCCATATGGCATAGTATATGGGCACTATCGAGTAAGAGTCACAATAGTCAATTTGATTTTAGAGTCGGTTTTTATGGGACAGCTATTTTGGGAGTATGTTTTCTTGTGTTAGGAGCCAATACGATGTACGGGACAGGGATTGAAATAAATGCTACGGCAGGAGGATTCGCTTCTCAGCTCGTGGATGCGTTCACCGCTTCGCTTGGAGAATGGTCCTATTGGTTTATCACTATAGCTGCTTTTACAACTATGTTTAGCACTACGCTTACCTGTTTTGACGCGATGCCTAGGGTGATGCAGCACATTGGTGCAGAGCTGTCCCCAAAGTCTAGGGATAGCACAGCCGTGTGGCGATTCATTCTAGGTGTAGGATCGATTGTTATTTTATTTTTTTTCATCCAGAGTATGAAGCAAATGGTGACTTTGGCGACTACTATATCATTTCTTACTGCACCTGTTTTGGCTTTTCTCAGCTATAGACTAGTGACGAGATATCATGCAGATTCAGGGATCTGGACCAAGTCCGAAAAAAGACTTGCCTTGATAGGAATCGTGTTTTTAATCGTGTTTAGTGCTCAATATATTTACCATATTTCGTAACATTGAATTAAACAAAGAAACATTGCCTGGTGTAGAGATGCAGAATAAAAGTGCAAAGGCACTCTCGAAGTACTCCGATAAGGAGCTGATTTCGGCTGTATTGGCATCTGGGGACAATGTGTATTTCGGAGAGTTGTATGACCGATATTCAGACAAGGTGTATGGCAAATGTATTCTAATGGTCAAAGACCTGACCATAGCACAAGACTTAGCTCAGGATATACTAGTAAAAGCTTTTACAAAACTCAATACGTTCAAAGGTACGAGCAGCTTTAGTACATGGTTGTATCAAGTGACGTACACCCATTGTATAGACTATATCCGTAGAAATAAAAAAATATATAAGGAAGAACTAGAGGAAGATAAGTATGTGGAATTGCAATCTGAAGATCCTGGACTAGATGAAGTTCATGATAAGGTGATTCTAGAGATGAAAATAGAATCTGTACAGCAGATTTTAGGAGAGCTAAAGGCGGAAGAGAGGTCTCTTATTCTGATGAAGTATCAGGACAATATGAGCATTGCAGAGTTGAGCGAAATGTTTGATGTTAGTGATAGTGCGATCAAAATGAAACTGAAAAGAACAAGAGATAAGGTGAGAGATAGATATTTTGAAATTAACCCAGAAAACATTTAATCGTTATGGAAAAAAACAAAAATGTATTTGAAGACTTAACCCCAAAAATGAAGATGCCTGAATCTGCAAAAGCAGAGGTGTTGGATAGATTGGCTGCAGCTAAGCTCATGCTAGATTTTTGGGATTTGTTTGCTCCTAAACGAGTAGCGGTTAATCTCAATATCCTAAACCAAACCTCTCAACAACCTCCAGTTAAAAAATTAAAGAAGAAATAATATGATGTTTTTAGAACTAAATACAATAGATACATTGGTTAAAGCTTTTGAGGATTTTGCAACAATCATGATTGAAGGTGTTCCAATCTTGTTCAGAGCTTTGATACTTTTTTTGGTGGGATATGCTGTTGCTAAAGTGACTTCAGTTGTTATAAGCAAGACCCTTAAAAGAATAAGAATTGATGATTTGGCAGTAAAACTGAAACTCGATGAACCGATTAGAATAATAGGAGTTAAAGGCGGACTTAGCGAGTTCATTGGGAAGATAATCTTTTGGTTAATTATGTTGGTCGTGATAGTCACAGTCACTGATAACTTAGGAATTGATATTTTAACTGAACAAGTGTCAAAAGTTCTAGAGTTTATTCCTAAGTTGATTTCAGCGGTGTTAATTATGCTCGTAGGATATTTAATAGCAAGTAAAGTTAGAGAAGTTCTTATAAATATAACGGCGTCTTTAGGTGGAAGTGCAGGTAAAGTTTTAGGAAATATTCTTTATTATTTTATTATGATTATGGTTGTAATTACTAGCATCGACCAAATGGGTGTAGATACGGATTTAATATCCACTAACATATTAATCATTGTAGCAGTAATACTCATCGCAGGTGCAGTAGCATACGGTTATGCTGCTCGCGAAATCATGAGAAATATGTTGTCGTCTTTTTATAGTAAGAAGAATTTTTATGAAGGACAGCGAATCAAGATTGGAGATTTAGAAGGAGTTATATTAGAAATAGATAGTACCTCGCTCATTCTACAAGTAGAGGGAAAGAAAATCATAATGCCATCTACTGAGCTGATGTCCAACAGAGTAGAAGTCCTAGATGTCGATGAGCAAATCGAACAATAGTCAAATAAAACCTGGAGTGGTCCTCATTTCTGAACCATTTCTGGGAGACCAAAATTTTAGTAGAGCAGTTGTACTCATCGTAGAACATAGCGAAGAAGGAACAGTAGGTTTCGTTCTCAATCAACGTACAGATATAGAAGTCGGCAAAGCAGTTCCAGAACTTGCTTCCGTGAGCAAGGTACTATTCCAAGGAGGCCCTGTAGAGCTTGAGAGTTTTCACTACTTACATGGATATGGTGATGTGGAAGGTAGTGTAGAGGTCCTCCCAGGAGTGCATTGGAGTGGCGATTTCGACCAAGTACAAGAGGGTATTTCTAATGGAAACTATGAGCAGACAAATTTCAAGTTTATCGTTGGTTATAGTGGTTGGGCTCCGGGTCAGTTGGCAGCAGAACTGGAAGATAAATCATGGGTAGTAGGCACTTTAGAGTCGGAGTACATACTCTCTGACCACACAAAGGATGCGGATCTTTGGAAACATGCGATGAAACGAGCTGGAGGTAGAAATGTGTTGTTAGCAAATTCTCCTGATGCACCGTACTTGAACTAAATTCACATACTTTTGAAACCTTAATCGATAACACATGGATAACGTATTAATAAACGCACACAGCATTCTCAGATGGGCAGTTTTACTCTTTGGAGTATATGCTATTACAAAATCAGCTAGAGGCTTGATGAAAAATCAGGAGTATACTCCAAACCACAATATGTCTGCTACACTTTTTATAGCAAGCGTACACTTACAGGCATTACTTGGGCTATTGTTGTACGTAGCACGTGGTTGGGCAGGAAATTTTTCTAAAATGGGAGAAATCATGGGAAATACAACGGCACGTTTTTGGACGGTAGAGCATCTGTTTGGGATGATACTCGCAGTAGTACTTATACAAGTGGGTAGAACCAAGTCTAAGAAAGCGACTGAGGCAGCTAGGAAGCACAAAATAGCATTTATATTCTTTAGTATTGGGATGTTTTTGATATTGGCTATGATTCCATGGCCTTTCAGAACTGAGATAGCAAGATCACTTTGGCCATAAGACGCAGGAGAAAGTATATATGTTGAGTAAAGAAACTTTATTGGCAGTAGCAGCCATACTTGGTAATGGGTATAAGTGCTATGCAAATAAGAACACTGGAGAAGTGTTTGCCTCGGAAGATATCACGCTAGAAGACCGAAAAACTGGCGATTTTCAAGAGTTTGTTCCTTTGGAAGGACCGGTGACCTTTGGTATTATGGAGCAGTACTGTGCAAGTGTAGAAGATTTTGAGAAACAATCTGATCTGATGGAAACCTTGCTGTATGAGCAACCATTTCAAAATTTCAAAAGAAAAGTATATGCGATAGGACTTGCAGATGAGTGGATCACATTTCGTAGCGAAAAAATAGTAGAGATACTATCAGCATAGACTCATAGAGTAAGCATAAAACAAAAAAGGTCATCCAAACTTCAGTAGGTGAAGCGGATGACCTTTTTTTGTTGGGTATTTTATCCGATTATGGTGTGGTTGTATATATGGTAGTCAAGTCAATAGAATGTCCAGCCTTCATTTCATCTGCTTCTATATAATCAAAGTACATGGTATAAACCCCCAAAGAAGTAGAAGTGATTTCTAAGCTATCTCCTGTAGGAAACCATCTCCAGGTTTCATCATCATTATATGTTCCGTCAGAATCAAAATAACCCCATTCTTCTCCATTGTAATACCACAATTTATCGGTAAGTTGACTTCTGTCTACAGTCTTGCTTGGAGTTGTTCCTCCATCTTCATCACCACCACATGACTGAAGTAGTACTCCCAAAGTGAAGATAGACAAGATTAATAGCGTTTTTCTCATAGTTGATGTTGATTTATACATTTGATTTTTTAGTTTTCTAGGTGTTCTATATTTTTCTCCTTCAAATGAATAATTTTATACCTACAAATACAAATACAAATACAAATGTCTGATTTTTAGCGAATTGTGTATTTGGTCTAAGCTAGTATTTTGTTATTTTTTTACGTTGAATACGGCCGTCTGACGAATGAACTTCTAAGATATAAAAACCATTACAATCTGGTAGGCTGACTTGATACTCATTCCCGATTTTGACTGGTTTTAATTCCTGTACTCTTCCATTTGTGTCATAGATGAACAATCGCTCAATATCCGAATTTATGATCGAAAAAGTACCTTTGGTAGGATTAGGATAAATTGATATCACAGAGGAACCTATATACTCAGTGGATGCAGTTCTAGTTTGGACATAACCTATAAAAGAAGAGCTATTGTCAATTTTATAAGTCTTACCAAAATAGGTGATATCTTCCCCACTTGATCCTATGAAAACAACATTTCGTGGAGAAATGGCAATCATATCTGTAGGGTCAAATTCCATATTTTCAGATGTATATAAGCTATGAACTCTTTGTATTTCACCTGTGCTATTGAGTTTCATCAAATATCGTCCTTCTAGAACTACGTTGTCAATAGAAAGCTTGCGTCCGTTGCTTGTGAAACCGGTGATATAGATATTGTTTTCGTCGTCGATGGATATGTTATTGCACTGACCCTCAATTTGGTTGGAGCTCGCAGATTTAGCCCATATCCAGCCGTTTCTTGGAGTAAATTTGGCTACATACCCGTTGTAGAATGAGGAGTGTCCTTGATATAAGGTATCTGAGCCAACTACTATGGCAGAACTAAAAGTTCCAGTTATGTATACATTGTCATTCTTGTCAATGATTAGATCTCCATTTTGATTCGACCCATTATTACCTATGACGAGAGTTGGTATTGTTTCAATCCATTTGCCGCTTGAATCTAATCCTGATATAAAATGACGACTTGTAGAGCTATTCAGAGTATCAGCTCCAAATACTGTAGTGTTTGCCGTTTTTCCCAAGATGTACACTTCCTCTTTGGAATTGATGTCAAGTGCTATTGGTCTGGTATTGCTGCGATCATCCACAGCAGAAGTGCTCGCAGCCCATAGCCAGTTACCATTTGGGTCTAATTTTGCTACAAAGGTGGCATATTGACCCTTGGTAGTGAGTGTTGTCGCTCCAAATCGTGCATTTCTATTGAACTCGCCTACAACATAACAGTTGCCAAACTTATCACCTTGAGCACTACGAGTGGAACATGATTTATAATTGGTGGAGCGTATACTTTGTGCCCACTTCCATACTCCTTTTTTGTCCAGTTTAGCTATGAAACTTCCGCGTGATGTTCCTGCACCATTGGTTGCACTTACATTAAAATTCCCGAAATGCATAGCATGATGAAAGTCACCGCAGATATATAAGTTGTTATCTTGACCAACACGTAACTTGTATAGGTTTGTATGATAACTCGAAGATGTCCCAAAGGTGCTTACCCAAATAAACTCTCCCTTTGAATTAATCTGTGCTACATAATGCTCATCTTTTTCACTAGAAGTAGTTACTACCGCATTGCCAAAATCTACTCCTATCCCTGACCCAAGTACATATATATTCTCATCGTCATCAGATGTGACACTATACAGATTATTTTCACCGGAACTTTTTATGACGGCTAAGCTATGGTCTTGAGCCGTGCACATGATAACAGAAAAAAACAGGACTGAGAATAATAAGTAATTAAGGTATTTCATAGGATGTGCAATATACTTGTTTTAGTAAAATCTTAGTACGCTTAAGGAACGAATGTTTTTAGCATAGTTGTTGCTGATTTATACATTTGATTTTTTTTAAGTTTTCTAGGTGTTCTATATTTTTCTCCTTCAAATGAATAATTTTATACCTATAAAGACAAATACAAATTTCTGAAATTCAGTGTGTTGAGTGTCTGTTCTCGGTACAATTTTACTTATCGCAAAATCACTCGAACTGACACTCAACGGAATGCTTGTCACTTCGATTGGATGTCATTTCGTAGCGAAAAAATAGTAGAGATACTATAGGCGTTTGGAGTAGTATATGGCACTAGTTCCAGTCTATACTGGCTTATTTGATCGAGCCTCACAAAATCACTTGAACTGATAAAAAACGCAAATGCTTGTCACTTCGAGTGATTTTTGACGTCAGGAAAAAATAGTATCGAGAAGGACAAGCAATGTTATGTGTGCAAAGAACTTAGGACTTTGTACCGCTTCCCAAACGTACAACAATTACTTTTTCGGTCGGCGGGAAGTACAACTACGAGAATCTAGTATTTTTGGTCTACATGCTTCCTTATCAGGTCCTTCAGCTCCTGTATATTGTCTCCATTAGACGCTGATACGAATACGATATTCTCATTCAGTTTTGCCATCCAAGTTTTCTGAAGTTGCTCTAGGTCGTATATCGCCTCATCTTCAAAAATGTCTTCTGACGTAGGTTCGGGCTTATATTGATCTATTTTGTTAAAAACAGTAATGACTGTTTTGTCCGAAGCACCTATTTCTGCTAGGGTCTTAGTCACAGTATCCATCTGCTCCTCAAACTGAGGATGGCTTACGTCTACCACATGAAGCAGGATGTCAGCTTCTATCACTTCTGCGAGCGTACTTTTAAAACTCTCTACCAATTGGTGAGGGAGCTTGCGGATAAATCCTACTGTATCTGAAAGCAAGAATATACATGGCTTGTAGGTCACAGGGTCTGGCGGAAAGACCACCTTTCTCACTGTACTGTCCAGTGTTGCGAAAAGCTTATCTTGAGCAAGTACATCTGCTTTTGCCAAGAGATTAATAAGGGTAGATTTCCCGACGTTAGTATATCCTACCAATGCTACACGCTTTTGTGATTCTCTGTTTTTTCGTCGTGTGGAGCTTTGGCTGTCGATGTGTTGTAATTCCTTCTTTAGTTTGGATATTTTGTCACGAATCACACGTCTATCAGTTTCTATCTCTTTCTCCCCAGGACCTTTCATACCGATTCCCCCTTTTTGTTTTTGTAGGTGAGTCCACATACGGGTTAGTCGAGGAAGGAGGTATTCGCTCTGTGCTAGTTCCACTTGCGTTCGAGCTTGAGCTGTTTGAGCATTTTTGGCAAATATGTCTAGTATGAGACTACTGCGATCTATGATCTTACACTTTAGGTGCTCTTCGAGATTTCTTATCTGTGAAGGGCTCAGTTCATCGTCAAATATGGCTAAGTCTATCTCATGCTCTTTTACGTATGCAGATATATCTTCTAGTTTCCCCTTACCTACATACGTTTTAGGATTGGGGTATTCCAATCTTTGGGTGAATCGCTTTACGGTCTCAGCACCTGCAGTATACGCCAAAAACTGTAGTTCATCCAGATAGACACTGTTTGTCTTTAGCGGTACATTTTTACCTTCTACACCTATGAGTATGGCTTTTTCTGGTTTCTTTATATTGTTGACTTGATATTCCAATAGATGAATTTGATATTTATATGCGTTACTTTGTTACAGTAATTAAAAGGTTGCAAAAGTACATACAAAATATCCGGTTGCTATCCCTATGTGTAGTACTATTTTCAGTCTTGTCTCAAGCTCAAACCTTGCAATGGAGTAATCCTACAAAGTTGAAAGGACCAGCAGTATTTTCGAAGGTAATAGGCGAAAACGAAAAAGGCATATTTATACTTAGGTAC
>JBMYYN010000060.1:0-9854 GCA_049609445.1 Bacteroidia bacterium
TCTTGGTATTGGTTCTTTGCCGGGTTTTTACTCTTGATTTTTTTTTTCGGCCAAAGGGCACCCTTTCAGTCAAGTTTTTTATTTCATCACTTTTTTAATGCCCGTTATCATAGGCACCTCCTATTTTGTGAATCACATTCTAATTCCAAAATTTTTATTGAGAAAAAAGAATGGACTATTCCTACTCTACACGATCTACACCATAATTATCTCGCTTTATCTTCAGTACCTCATTATTTATTTAGCTCTATATCTTTTCAGTTTTTTTCAGATAGAGAAGCAGTCTATTATTTCAATGAATATTGGCAATCTAAGTCTTACTCTCTATATACTGGTCCTTATAAAGGTAGTCATTGAAATTATCCAAAAACTAAATCAAAAAGAAACGATCATAAAATCCCTAGAAACGCAAAACAAAACTCTATCTCCAAAATTGGTTGAAAACATCATTATAAGGTACAACAGAACTAATCACTCAATTGATTTATCAAAAATCATCTACATAGAAAGTCTTTCTGACTATATAAAGGTGGTAACTATAGATGATGAAAAAGTAACTAAAGAAAGAATAAGCAAAATAATAAATCGGCTTCCCTCTTATTTCAAGCGGACACATAGATCATTTATCGTAAACACGAAAAATATTAGTAGTTACAACAAAGAGTTTATCACTTTGAAGAATCACCAAATACCCATAAGCAGAACCTACAAGGCAGATGTACTGGGATACTTAGAGACAAGTACGACAGAGCTCGCTCGATGAATATCTTTGTATTAATTATACATATAGTAGCCACTTCCGTTATATTCCTCCCAAAAGAACCAGGGTACTACAAGACTTAAATGAAAAAACACATCGACGCACAGCCCGAAGTTGGGAAACAATTTTATCTGGACTATCACGACAAAGGCACTATCGTGATGCTCAACTTACTCAAGTTTAAACCAAAAGCAGACTATACGGACCTGGAGCTCATCAAGCCCTCTCAAGAAATAAGCGGTAAAGATGCGTACCAACTGTATATGAAATACACACTTCCCGAACTTGAAAAAGCTGGCAGTCGCATCATCTACTATGGTAAAAGTAACAGCTTTCTCATCGGACCAGAATCCGAAACATGGGACGCTGTGCTCGTAGTAGAGCACCAATCTGTCTTAAAGTTTATGGAGTTTGCCCAAAACGAAAACTACCTCAAAAATGCCGGGCACAGAACTGCAGCTCTTGAAGATTCTAGATTACTCCCTTCCATAGAAATAAATGAGTAAGTCACGCAACAAGAATATTTTTAGGATAATCCTATTTGCCAGTACAGCCATTTCCTTGTATTTTGTTCCCTGGATACTGGTTAAAGCTTGGATATCACCGCTACCCGATACCGTTCAACAACAGCTGGACGAAGCTATAGGTCACGGATTTGACGGGATGATTGTGTATATAGATCAAGCCGGCAAGTCACCTGAGTTTTACGCATCTGGATGGAATGATAGACAAAACAAACTCTCTGCTGACCCGAAATCATTGTTCAAAATTGCCAGTATTAGCAAACTATATACCGCTGTAGCTGCGACTAAATTGGTCAAAGAAAATCGATTGTCTTTGGATAAAACACTCGCAGAATATCTTCCTGACCTTGAAAATAGAATTGAAAATTCGGACGAAATCACTCTGAGGATGATGATTCAACATCGTTCCGGGATTCCAAATTTCACGGATAACCCAAAGTATTGGGAGGACGAACAAAAAAATGGCGAAAATGCGTTAGACTTTGCTCTGGACCTACCAGCCAGTTTTGAACCAAATGAATCCTACGGGTATTCTAACACGAACTACTTATTACTTCGTAAGATTCTGGACCAAGTATTGGGATACAACCACCATGAGTACATCCGAGAGAAAATATTGATTCCACTGGAACTGAAAAATACCTTTTTTTCGATTACCGAAGTTGATTTAGAAAATGTGATGAGTGGATACTATGTTGGAATTGATGAAGATTTTAAAACGCGTGAATATGGGATGATGGCCACAGCTGAAGATGTCGGCAAATTTTTACGAGCCTTAAACGATGGGTCCGTATTTAGTGAAGGAGAAAAAGAACTCTACCCATACGAATATGAGCACGGAGGTCTTGTGGTAGGCTATCAAAGTCTTGCTGAATATCACGAAGACATAGACGCGGTAGTGGTTCAATTCATCAATACGACAGATTTTGAAGGATATGAATGGAACCTATCCGAAATCACAATTAACCGTATCGTAAAAATCCTGAAGAAACGAAAAGAAGCTACAAAATGAAGTTCAACATACTACCTTTGACTAAAGACCTAAAAGAAGATTACCTTCATTTCTTTGACAACATAGTATTCGAAGAAAACCCAGATAGGTCGAGTTGCTATTGTTGCGACTATCATTTTTTGGGAGAGGTTGAAACCTGTACACGAGATGTAAGCCGTCCTTTTGTTGCTAACCTTATCGACGAGAATAAGCTAACTGGTTATCTCGTTTATGAAAATGACAAACCCATAGGTTGGTGTAACGTAAATGATAGATCAAATTATCAAAGACTACTACGCGACTTTGATTTGGTAGACAAGCCTGAAGATAAAGTTTGTTCGATTGTTTGTTTTTTGATTCATCCCGACTACCGAAGACAAGGTATTGCCTATGAGATTATTCAAAAGATTATCACCGATTATTCCTCAAAAGACTATGACTACATAGAAGCTTACCCAAGAAAAGGGGAATTGTCCAGTGAGGGAAATTTCAAAGGACCACTTGAGCTATACAAAAGATTCGATTTCAAAATGAATAAGGAGCACGACAATTATTACGTAATGAGGAGGGATCTCAATCATCACAATCCTGAGAAAACCTAAGCTAAGCGGTTGCTAGACATTATCACTATCATCGAGCTTCCAAAAAACCTATTTGATATATTTGACTACCTTGGTTACTCATAATGGATAAAGTACTCATACTTGGCGGCACAAACTTCATAGGACGAAATCTTGTAGAAGCACTATTAGCCATAGACTGTTATGACCTGACACTATTCAATCGTGGCGTGACCAACCCTGAGCTATTCCCAAACATTAAGAAAATCATCGGTAATCGAAACACCTCAGACCTTGACCTGGTTTTGCAGAATAATTGGGATTACATAATCGATCTCTCTTGTTACTTCCCAGACGCTTTATCCTATATCGGCCAAATAAACACAACCCTAAAACGCTATATCTTCATATCGACATGCTCCGTATATGATAATGAAGAGAATAAGTCTGTACTTCGAAATGAAAGTTCTCCAATTCTGAGCTGCAATGAAAGCCAAAGAATAGATACCTCCGTAACCACATACGGTAATAGAAAAGCTGAATGCGAGAGAATCGTTCAAAAAAGTGGCTTGACCTTTACGATATTCAGACCGGCATTGGTTTACGGTCGGTACGACACTTCAGACAGGTTTTACTATTGGCTGTACAACATACAGAAGGAAAACAGCCTGCTTATCCCAAATGGTGGAGTGAATCTATTTTCTGTAACATATGTAGATGACCTCGTATAGTCTATACTAATTTCATTAAATCCAGAAATGGAATCCAGCATATATACGATTACATCTCAGCCTAAAATGTCTCTCTCTATACTAGTAGATACTGCATCTAAAGTCTTAGAAAAGAAGTGCTCTACACACCAAACAAATTCAACATTTCTGAAAGAGCATAACATCTCCGAATGGACGGATCTTCCATTGTGGTTGGATACTGATTATTATACCTATGATAATGCAAAGGCCAAAGCAGAATTGGGCTTAAAACCAACTGACTTTTCTGTGTCAGTGAGGGAAACAGTGTCGTATTTTGATGATTTGGATTGGCCAACTCCAACTTATGGTATCTCTGCAGAAACTACGAATAAGATGATTAGTAAATTCTATAAGGAATGATCAATACTTCCAACCAAACCTACGAATCCATATGGTCTGGAGAAATCTCTTAATTAAAAAAGCTTAGTTTTATACCGAAACAGCAGCTATGAAAAAATCCCTACTTCTACTAGTCTCACTCACCATATTCTCTTCCTCGTATGCTCAAGAAACTCTATATAAGACTACGGTACATAACGGTGTATACAGACAGTATGCAGTCTATGTTCCAGCCTCGTATGATAGTACTACTGCTACTCCTCTCCTACTGACATTTCACGGATACAGCACCGCCAACATAAGCAACTACATCAAAAATAGACTTGATTTCAGGCCTCACGCTGACTCTACTGGTTACATAATCGTATATCCAAGAGGTCTTCGATTGGATTCAAATAAAAGCAATACTCATCACTGGAATGTTGGGTCGTGGACCACTGGTAGCACATCAGATGATATTGGTTTCGTGGATTCGCTTATAGATATCCTTAGGACGGAATACAGCATAGATCAAAAACGCATTTATGCCACGGGAACTTCAAATGGAGGTTACTTTTCATTTGAACTAGCATGTCACCTAAGTCATCGCATAGCAGCAGTCGCTTCCAGTGCAGGTCTTATGAGCGACCGAACGTATAATTCCTGCGACCCAAAGCACCCTACACCGATCCTGCAGATACATGGCACAGCTGACAATGTTGTGGGCTATGACGGGAACACACCTGTCAATTCTCTATCTGTAGATGAGGTCCTCGACTACTGGATCAAATTCAATGGAACAGATAGAACTCCAGCTATCACAAGTCTACCGGATACAGACCCATCCAACGGAAACACCTCTGAATCACACGAGTATAATCAAGGAAAAAACTGCACTTCAGTACATCACTATAAGGTGACAGGTGGTGGACATATTTTAGCTGGTTTAAATGGAAATGTTGATATCGACATTATGGGAATAATTTGGAATTTTCTATCACAGTACGACATCAATGGTCTAATCGATTGCCCAACAGTTTCTACGAAAGAACCTGAAACAAAATCGCCGGCAGTTCGTATATACCCTAACCCTACCAAAGACAATATTAAAATAGTGAGCCCGTCAATAAATAATCAAGCATATTCCTTGTATGATTCTTTAGGTAGAATCATCTATACTGGAACGACAATTCATGGAAACGC
Source organism: Bacteroidia bacterium (assembly GCA_049609445.1). Classification (GTDB taxonomy): domain Bacteria; phylum Bacteroidota; class Bacteroidia; order NS11-12g; family UBA9320; genus UBA9320. The sequence goes on from JBMYYN010000060.1 coordinate 5,109, forward strand.
CAGTTTAGATTTAAGAGAGCTTAGTCCAGACATATATATACTCACCATCCAAAACCAGACAATCAAAATAATAAAAAGGTAGGATAGTAATACATAAAGCATGACAACATTAGTAGTAGGTGCCAGTGGTGCCACAGGAACACATTTAGTAAATCAACTATTATCTGCAGGTAATAGAGTAAAGGTAATCGTCCGTTCAACGGCAAATACCCCTTCATCTTGGGAAGAAAATCCGGCTGTAGTTATAATCAAAAACAGTGTTCTAGAAATAAGCACAGAAGAAATGGCAAATCTCCTGCAAGACTGTGACGCAGTGGCTTCTTGTCTAGGACATAATCTGACCTTTAAAGGGATGTTTGGAAAACCCCGAAGACTTGTGACAGACGCTGTAAAGCTCCTCTGTGATGCCATTCATTTAAACGCACCATCAAAACCAATAAAATTTGTTTTGATGAATACCACAGGAAACCGTAATCGGGACTTACAAGAGCCTATATCACTATCACAGAAAATCGTAGTTGGGATACTTCGAGTTCTTCTTCCTCCACATGTAGATAATGAGCAAGCAGCAGAATATCTTAGAACTCAAATCGGACAGAAAAACAAATTCATTGAATGGGCTGCTGTACGACCCGATGGACTAATAAATGAAGAGGCCGTTTCGGAATATGAAATCTATCCCTCTCCTATCAGAAGTGCCATTTTTGACGCTGGCACCGTCAGTCGTATTAATGTAGGGGACTTTATGGCTCAGCTTATTTCCATCTCTGATATGTGGGAAAACTGGAAAGGACAAATGCCAGTTATTTACAGCTTAGAAAAAAAATGACCAGCTCCAATAAAGTGCGATCAAATATCACCACCATAGCTGGACTACTGTGTGCATCAGTGCCCATATCCATCTACGGTATCTGGATATACGTTTGTAGAATAGGTGAAACACAACTAGAACGTGCGACTCTATTCAAAGAATATTTCCCAAGCTTTTTAGGTGGAAGATGGAGCACCACCTACCTGAGCATAATGTTCTGCATCATGGCACTAGCTCTATGCCTTTACAGCTTTAAAGTTCAAGGCTTTCTTTGGAAAACAATAAACATATTCGTATTGGTCATCTGCAGTTTTTTGTTGCTTCTCAATCTGTTCTCGATGATGTAGAAAGCTACCTTGCGAAACTTTAGATGTCAAGCTATCCATATATCTACACCTTCAATTTTGATTTTCATCTAACCGAGCTCTTTGAGCTGGAAACGAGGCAAATATTTGGTAAGGAAGCTACATCCAAGATGCTGTTCAGCAATAAGGAGATAGATCCGTCCATAAGTCCATTCATCAAGAGTAGATTAGACATCCAATTCGGTGAAAGCAGTTATGAAACCCTGCTCATCAGAATCAAAAAGCTTGAAATAAAAAAGGAAGGATTCAAAGCGGAATACGTTGTACTTCACGGAGATAAAACGGACTATCTAGAAAGACTCAATAAGCTGCGTGACGTAGGCATGCGAATAGAAGGATACCCCGACTATGAGCAACCTAGCATCATTTACTCCATTTGTCACTATGAAGGTATGTGGTATTTTGGAATATTGAACAAGCACGACACCAGTTGGTACCGACACAAAAGCAAGCCGCATTCATTTAGCAATTCGCTTGGAATGGATATAGCAAAAAGCCTGGTTTGCATAGCTTCTAAAGGAGAAAAAACAACGAAATTGATCGACACATGCTGTGGAGTAGGCACCGTGATGCTTGAGGCATGCATTGCTGGTTTTGACATAGAGGGTTGTGACATTAGTCCAAATGCGACCAAGTACACTGAGCTAAACCTTTCTCATTATAACTATTCTGCAACGGTTCATTGCTCAGATATAAATCAGCTTAAAGGACCATATGATACAGCTATTGTAGATTTACCCTACAATTTCTATTCGTACTCCGACGAATCTATTACTGCTAACATTACTCAATCTGCAGCAAAACTTGCTTCTCGTATCGTCATAGTCTCCACCGCAGATATTCGTCTACATTTGGAAAAAAATAAGATGAAAGTCATAGACTATTGTACCGTAGTAAAAAAAGGCAAATCTACTTTCTCACGAAGCATCTGGGTATGTGAGAAAAACGACAACTAATTCACTCAGATTTGTAACTAGTTATTTCGTACCAAGGCACTTTCCAATGTCCTTCAAAATACCACGCATGAATCGTATCGCCGACAGATACTGACTTATAGAACTCTGCAGGAACCTCGGCATCGTCAGTACGGTTTTCTGGACCCCAAGGTGTAAGTTGAAGATAGTAGCTATCAGACTTTCCGTCCACCATATGCTTATTTAGAATTTGAGCCGTATAAAGCGACGGAATACTTTTATCCAATAGAGAATTGCTCACAAAAACGGCTCCGTACGAATAGAACCCGAACATCAAAGCAATAAGAGGAACCATGATGATGTAGTCTTTAGTCTTCATCATGTCACTACCAGACAATGCTTTCACAGTAGGAATAGACAAGATGACTGCTAATGCTAAAACTAGAAAAAGCGAATTCCCATAGGAATAAATAGAACAATCCAATAGTGCACGTAATCCCAAAATAAGTCCCGGAAAGAAAATAGAAGTCATCACACTTGGTCGAGCAGACTCTACAGACGATGTATCCTTTCCTCCGATGGATATTAAGCCTTTGCTATGCCAAATCATAAAAATAGCAATAAGGGGATAAAGAATCAGCACCCCGATCAGCCATTCATATGGTTTAGGATAGAAGAGACCCCAGATAGCAACTACCCATGCGATACTATTCAGCACTTTTGCTTTTTTAGTAGCTCCACTGAGATTTTCTAGTCTCTCTTCCAGATTATTACCATAATCTTCGTTTGCATATATCTCTTCAAACTCTTCTTGTACACTTTCTATTTCTGAATTGGTGAACATGGAATGAGCCCATTCCACAAGCTCACCATAGTCCGAGACGTATCGAGATACACGTATCTTTTTGTGGTTTTTAGACTTAGGCAAAAACCGCAAATAGTTCTCATCTACTACTATTTCCTTTACATCTTCGAAAAGAAGCTCTTTGACACGAAATAGTTGATGACTAACCAACTTATCATCTAATACCTCGAGGTAATAACGCTTCGCATCAATAGTCCCTAAAACTCCTAGTATCACAAAGCCACCACAAATCAAGGATATGGTGTATTCTGCATTCTGAATGGTAACTCCTACACCAACTCCAAATCCTATGGTGAACAAAACACAAACTACAGTCAACCATTTGGGATATGTATAAACCTCTGTCATCTTGGATAGAAACAAAAATACACGGAAGTTGGATTCTTAAAAACATCCACGGACAGAGGCTCCAATTCATCTGGCATACTTGATCTTTTCACCAAAAGTGGCTACCTGTTTTCAGTTTTTGACACACCAATTCTCTGAATTGGCACGCTAACTGACAACAGATCTAGTTGATTCTCAAAAACAATCATAAATACGGCTTCTGTTCTCCTATCTTCGCAATTCTCAAATGACCACGAACGATATACTCCGCAGGACTCGATATGCTTTTGACTTTCGCAACCAAGAAATGGTAGATCTATTTAAATCTGGAGGCATAGAACTTACCATCACAGAGGTGAAAGAAATGCTTCTCAGAGATGAGTACCAAGGTTTTAGAGAAGCGACACATAAAGAACTAGCTGCTTTCTTGAATGGTCTCATAAATGCAAAAAGAGGTAAACGTGATGGACCACAACCTGAACCGGAGGATGTCCTTACCAACAACATCGTTCTACGAAAGTTTAAAATAGCCATGAATTGGCAAGATGATGACATCCTAGAAACTTTGATGCTGGGAGACATGCGTTTTGGAAAACACGAACTAAGTGCTCTGTTTCGTAAGCCTACTCACCACCACTACAGACTGTGCAAGGATCAACTACTGCGTAAACTTCTGATCGGAATGCATATCCGATATAGACCTAAAAAAGACTCCGACGTAGAGTTGTAGCAATCATACTTCTCTGCAAACATCTCACTTTCAGATCGTTGTATTGGCTTATGAACTTTCTCCAACCTAAAGTGTCTTATACTTAAAAAAAGCAATGTCTAATCGAACTCTCAAACACGTCATACCTGCTCAAAAAGTAAATATGGGTGGGCATTACTTGGACCAACCTCTACCAACGAACAAGGTAGACAACTTAGATCCATTTTTATTGATTCACCATTGGCACAACTTTTTACCTGGAGGACAAAGACCACAAGAAGCAGGTGTAGGACCACATCCACACCGAGGTTTTTCTCCGGTGACTTTTGTGTTCAAAGGTGCCATAGAACACCGAGATTCGTTAGGTAATCAGGCGACAGTCAATGAAGGAGGTACCCAATGGATGTTTGCCGGAAGAGGAATCACGCATAGCGAGCGATTTCCTAAGAAACTTGTAGAAAATGGAGGAGAGCTTGAATTCATTCAGTTCTGGATAAACACTCCAGCAAAACACAAGATGGAAGTTCCATATTACAATCCTATCTCATTAGAAGACACTCCACTTGTAGAAGAGGAGAAATCCAAACTTTGGATAGTATCAGGAGAATACAAAGGCACTAAAGGTGTTGCTCCTACATACTCTCCTCAGACATTGCTCAGAGGAGAATTAAAAATAGGCGGAGAAGTGACCATCCCTCTACCCAAAAGCTATAACACGCTCGTGTATGTGCTTGAAGGAGGAATAAAATCGGACA
>JBMYYN010000061.1:0-9789 GCA_049609445.1 Bacteroidia bacterium
CTCGCATGGACGTCGTTCCTACCACGACTCTCTTCTTGTTAGAGATCAAAGCAGAAAGTGTATCTCGTGTTAACTCAAAATGTTCACGATGCATCTCATGGTTTATAACATTGTCTTCTTTGACCGGTAAAAATGTGCCGGCCCCTACATGCAGTGTGACTTCACATCTCTTGATACCTTTTGCCTCTAGTCTATCAAATACTCCTTCAGTAAAATGAAGTCCTGCCGTTGGTGCTGCCACAGAACCAGCATTCTTTGCAAAAACAGTCTGATATGTATGGTTATCCTCCTCTTCAGTATCTCTGTTTAGATAAGGTGGTAGAGGTAGCTCACCAATGTCATCCAACAAATCTGTAAAAGCCTTATCATTACTCCAAGAAAGCTCCACAATGCGGTCCTCTCTGTTTACCAAACGAGCCTTTATCAATTCCTCATCACCGATCAACCCTATGTACTCTCCAATTTTCCATTTCTTCGAATTGCCTATTATACACCTCCAGGAACAGCTCTTTGTAGAAGAAAATGATTCATCATAACTGGACGGCTTAACAGGTTCAAGCAATAAAACTTCAATCTGAGCACCTGTCTCTCTCTTAAAGTAAAGACGAGCAGGAATCACCTTAGCATTGTTCATTACTAAGAGTGTATCTGAATCCAAAAGCTCCGAAATACTTTGAAAATTATGATGGGTTATCTCTTCATTCTTATACAGCAAAAGCTTTGAAGAGTCTCTTCCAGAAAGAGGATACTTTGCGATTCGATCCTCATCTAGTGAAAAATCAAAGTCTGATTTCCTTAGTATATGAGTCACGATAATTTACTTTTCTAACGACTCAAAAAGTCTAACTTTATCATGAGTTTGACTTACTATAAAGTATGTCTTACCACCAATTTCTATGGTCTCAATATTCTTTCCATTTCCAGGAACATAAAACCCAGACAACTCCTTCACGTCAAAACCTCCTTTGCCATCACCTAGTAGCACAAGACCGTTCAGAGCATCTGTCCAACCATACTCTATTCTGTTGTTATAGTTATTCCCCACCATAAGAAGGTCCATATTCCCATCCCCATTGATATCTATAGACTCAATATCCTCTATCGGTGCTACTTGACAACGATTAGTAAGTGGCTGCTTCTTAAAGCCCTCTTCAGTATTTATAAATACCGAACTCCTTAATTCTGTAACTTTGATTCTTTCTGCTTTGTTTAAATTGCTCAAAAGCGTAGAAGTACTCGATGAAGCATAATCTGAGTAGTATTTATAATTAGACGAAATAAAATATTTCATCTGATGTTCTATTTCATTCTTAGCATAAATCGGAACTAATCCCCAGTTGGTATATTGACTAATTATCGCATCCCACTTTTTATTCTCATCTAAATAACCAAAATCTACAACCAATGGCTTAGACTTTGAAGCATTGTACTGAGAGTTCAAGCCCTCGTTTCCAACCACCATATCTAAATCTCCATCATTATCTAAATCCGCGAACTCTACTTGCTTCCACCACCCAATTTCATTGTCTAAACCTAACTCAGCAGTAATATCATTCCACGTCTCCTCAGATTTGGAATAAACAGTAATAGGCATCCACTCTCCGACGATAATAAGTTCTAACCCGGAGTCTCCGTATATATCAGACATTACTACTTGATTACAAAGCATTCTCTCCTTCAAGCTAGGGAAAAACTCTTTTGTCTTTTCGATAAATGTTCCGCCGTCATTAATCAACAAATGACTTGGTGATGATAACGGAAACATACCAGTTATGACACCTGAAGCTATAAAAAGATCTTGGTCTCCATCCGAATCAAAATCGTGTGAGACTACAGAAGCTGTATTCCCTGCAAACTCTGTCTCATAGGCCAACTCAAAGTTTCCTCCATTATTTCTATAAATCTGATCTTGATATTTTTTCTTATCCTCATAGGAGAATTCATTACTACCATTTCCAATGTATAGATCAATAAATTCATCACCGTCTGAGTCAAAAAAGTAAACAACCGTTTCTTCTACATTCTCAATAGCATTCCAAGGGCCCTTTTGCTCCTTAAACTTTCCATTTCTTCCTTGAATCATCAATTGAGGCCTAGAAATAGCCGATCCGGATAAGATAAAATCATCCAAACCATCATTATTTACATCAGCAACAGAGATGTCTGGACCTCTTTTAGAGAACATCTGTGGCACTAGTGGTTCACTCTTGAAATCTAAGAAAGCGGATTCTTTATGGATAATATCTGCATTAAATCTTGAAGATACTTCCGTGAATAAAGGTGTTTCTGGTTTAATTGATTTATTAAAGCTTGAATTGATGGCTTCGGTTTCCTTAACAATAAGCACTGTGTCTCTTGCAATATCCTTAATCAATTGCGTTTTTCCACTAGGCCAATTTATTAGCAAGGAATCTATTTCAGATGTACCAAGTCCAAAATGGATAACCGGGCTTACCGAAGAACAGTACCCACGTGTTGGGTAATTCTCCAAGTACTGTTCCCCTTCTGTAGTGTATAAAGTTGCATTACACCCTATTCCATTGATATTACTTTCTGAACCGACAAATCTGATATCCATTGAGTTTCTATTTTCAGAGACATTTTCATATAAGAATAGTGGCTGATTTGTATTACAAACAATCAAGTCTAAATCTCCATCATTGTCTAAATCTCCGTATGCTGCACCGCTAGAAACAGTTGGTTCAGAAAAACCCCATTCATTTGTGACCTTGCTAAACGTAAGGTCCTTATTATTTCGGTACATATAGTTTGGAATCTTCTTTTTTGGAAGAGTCTTTAACATATGTTCAAATGCCATTTTATTCTCACCCTTACTCATTGCATTAGCTTTGGACATAATGAAATCTTGACTTGTAATATCTCTATAATACCCGTTGGTTACAAACAAGTCTTTCCAACCATCATTGTCAAAATCTGCAAACAGTGGAGCCCAGCTCCAATCGGTCGCATGCACACCAGACATCGTTCCTATCTCACTAAACTTTTCTTCACCCAAATTTTGTTGCAGAGTGTTCTTCATATATTGATGACCATATCCATTATTCCATCGGCGGATAAATAGGTCAAAGTTTGACGGACCCATCAGTAATTTCTTCCTAAAATTATCTTCGGGTAACATATCAAGTGTTATTAAATCGACTAAACCATTATTATCAAAATCAGCTGCATCACTTCCCATAGCTGTGTAGCTCGTATGTTTAAATATTTCTTGTTGATTCTCTTCAAAAGTTCCATCACCTTTATTTAAATATATCAAATCTGGTCCGTGATAATCAGATGCTGAATAAATATCTGGAAGTCCATCATTGTTGAAATCCATAATTGACACACTCAATGAATGTGTAAATGATTCTAAACCCGCAGCACTTGTGTTTTCGGTAAAATTGATGTTCCCATTGTTTACGAAAAACTTGTTGCAACTCCAATTATCTACTTTTTGATAAGCATCAAACTTCACAACTTCAGTACCTCCTCTAACTGGATGATTGGCAAGAAACATGTCTAAGTCACCGTCTAAATCATAATCAAAGAAATTTGCAACGGTCCCATAGCCTGAATCGTCCAAACCAAATTCCTTGGACTGTTCCTCAAATTTATTATCACCTCGGTTTACAAATAACAAATTCGTCCTATCTGCTTCTGAATGCACGGAATTGGATCGACATACATAGATATCAATTAACCCATCGTTATTTACATCTGCCATGGTTACTCCGGTACAAAACCCACTTGTTTGGATACCTGAATAGTTCGTAATATCTTCAAATTTCAAGTCTCCTTTGTTTAGGAATAGTTTACAAGGCCCAAAATTGGAACTCAAGAACACATCCTGAAGACCATCATTATTAATGTCTCCTAACCCAACTCCACTTCCATTATACAAGTATTCATAAGTAAAAACGTTAGCACTATCCGTTTCAACCAAAAGATTTGAAAAATTGAGTCCTGAAACTGAACTATCAATTAATTGAAAAACCTTATTTGGATTTTCTACAGTTTCCTTCTTCTTGTCATCCGTTTCTGGTTTAGAACAAGCGACTATAATTAAAGCAAAGGAAAAAGCGTAAAGGTATTTTTTCATTTTTGTAAAAGTGAAATTTTAGAAATTGTTAACTCGCCAACGTTGTTACCCATTTTCACACCTTCGGTAATAGCTGGCATAAAATGTATCCCTCCGTAGAGTCTGCTTATAGCTGCTTCATCAGAGGCATCCCTAAAAGAACTAAACTCTCGAGCAGGCAATCCATACTCAACTTCAGTAGAATCAATGAAGTCATAATCATCTCCAACCAAATCTGTCAAAATAGTTGCAGCTGCTGCAGAAGCTACACTATGACCACTTGGATATTCTGGAAACGCTGGTGTTTGTAAAATAGGCTCCCATTGTTTGTCTATGTGCTTTCTTATCACCGTCTCAGGTCTGATGTAGTTACTGTTATACTTTTCCTGCCAGCACGCCACAAAAGCATCATGTAAGCCAATTCCAAGTGTAGTCATAACCGAAGCACCCTGATTTAGTGGAAGTTTTTCATCAGTTACTGTTTTGGTTGCTATATGGATCCAATGACCTCCAGGAGATATCTTCTGTAAAAAAAACATTAAGTGACCATGATGATGAGAGATATTTGGATTGCAATCCCAAAAATTGGCAATTTCTTTCCGCTCCTCATTTATGGTATCCACAGCAAAAAGGACTTCACTAGTCTCTGTCATGAACTGTGAGCCTTCAGAAACATTAACTTCTGTAGGACGTACAGGCTCAAACTGACTAGAACTATCCATAACAAGTGGTCGTATCTTGCCCCAATGTGGTTCTATCGCAGGCATAAAGTCTGGAGATGTAGGTTTCCAATCACCTAATTCCTTTCCGAAGGTAAACTCACTGTAGTTTCTAGTCTCCTCGTATAAATCACCATTGGCCCAAGATTGTATGTACGTTACAATTTCATTTGAATAAGCAATCGAATTCTCATAAACTTCCTTATCCAAAGTTGACTTATACTTTGCCAATTCTGAGTCAATATGATTGCCGATAACAGTATCACCATACACTAGTTTCAATGCTACTTGCATAAACGAATTGTACGAAACCAAATTTATATCGAGTGAGGATTTATCTACAGGTATTACGTCACAATTGAAGTCCGCAATCTGACCATTTAGACTTTTTAAATCGTCAAAGAATGGTTCAATTGCCGTATAAAGTGCGATATTGGAATAAGCATAATTCCTAGCTGCAACAGGCGGAGTAAAATGTCGTTCTACAAGTGCATCTGTTAGTTTTTCGTTGCACTCTACCAAGACGGCAGAGCTCAGTTCTACAACTTCTTTTTGTTCCGAATGCTCAGTACAGCCGTGTGTAAAGAAAACGAGCAAAAGGAGAAAAATCCAATTTCTAATTATCATAAATTCGTAAGGCAAAAAACCAAACACGAATATAATCTATATAATCGATTGGTATCTCTTGCCCGGAAGAGATATTATGAAGTTTTTCATCTCCAATTCTAACAAAACCATGGCCAACAAACTAGAGCTGTACTCTGTGGTCGTCATTAGTTGATCTACACCCATATCCGAATTTGACTTCAGCAACTCCATTACTTTTTCTTCTTCTGAATTAAGCTCTACAAACATTTGTGTTTGGTTACTTTTTTCCATCTTGACATCCCAATTCAATAGCCTCACCAAATCATCAACACCTTCTAGCAGGTTAGCTTTATGGCTTTTTATCAGGTAGTTGCACCCTGCAGATGACTTCTTACCGAAATCACCCGGAAGTGCAAGAACATCTCTGTTGTATTGATTGGCTAATTCAGCTGTTATGAGAGATCCACCTTTTGCAGCAGATTCCACGACAATGACAGCATCAACCATTCCCGCAACGATTCTATTTCTCATCGGGAAATTCTCCCGATTTGGCTTAGTCCCTGACGTATATTCAGTCAAGACAGCTCCTCCATTTTGGACCATTTCTGAAGCGATATTCGCGTGAAGATCCGGATAAATTCTATCCATTCCGTGGGCTACTACACCATAAGTATTCAGACCATGTTTAATACATTGTTTGTGTGCCCTTATATCCACGCCATAAGCTAGACCACTTACAATAGTTGGGTTATATGGCACCAGATCTTCTATCAGTTGATCTACAAATCTTTTCCCATATTCCGTAATTTTCCGAGTACCAACTATAGCTATACATTTCTCAGGAGAAAGATTTTCATTGCCACGTGTATACAGAATTATAGGACAATCTGGAATATTTTTTAACCTAAACGGATAATCTTGGTCCAAGAAGAAAACAGGTTTGATGTTATTTCGACTGAGAAACTCAACCTCTTTTTCTATCTCAGAAAAATCTTGAAATGATTTTATACTCTCCGCAATAACCTCTCCGACTCCTGGAGCTTTCTTTAAAAAATTTTTGGACTTCTTGAATACTTCTTTGACCCCACCGCAGTAACCTATTACACTTTTGGCAAGAATACTCCCGACTCCGGGAACTTTAGTAAGAGCAATTTTATAGACTAAATCTTTATCCATACGCAGATGGGCTAAGATACCTTAGAAGATAGAATTACAAAATGTTAATTGTCCGAAAGGACATTTGTGTTGCTTGTTATCATTCCAATTAGTTCATCATACCCATAGGATACATTTTTGTGATATATCATTATGGTATAGTCATTCTCCGTTTCTTGATGATTCCCTTCGGTGAATGTATAGTCAATATTTCCCTCTTTATCTTTCAATACATAGTGATAATTATAATAGCTCTGCTTAAGCATCACAGAACATCCATACATGTCGTAATCCGGAAAGTATTCCATCTTAAACTCATCCTTGAGCTGCCAATCTGAAAGTTCTCCATAAACATATACTTCTCCTTGATCAGCAAGTGAATTTCCACGCAAGTAAAAATGCACCATCGCATAGTCACCATCCTCTACTATATTGACTCCATCTTTGTTATTAATTTCTCGCTTGCCGTTATAGTCTATCCACTTCATGTAAGTCAAGTGAAATCTGGCCTCATCCGGCCTCAATACTGCATTTTGAATGCTGTCCGTATACTTCTTAATCACATTATTACTAAAGAACCTCAAGGACCTTATATCAAAAAACCTAAACTCATTTGTGCCGGGAAATAAGTTCTTATCTTCATAATTGAAGGTGAGGACGTTTCCATTTACAAACAATGGTTTCAGGTTATATATTGCATTGTTCCAACTATTATTTTGAAGTATCGTAGCATTCAAATCCACAAATGGATTAGGGATATCAAATCCCTCATAATTGACCTCAAAATCAACCTCTTGGTGTGTAAATCTAAATTCTGGGGTAGTTGCACTTCTAATGTTTGTTTTTAACTGAGTTTGCTGATCCAAAACCATAAATCTTCTTGTCAGTAAAACATCTTCTTCATCAAAGTTTCTGAATACCTTCAAAATATAATTCCCGGACTTGGTGATCTGCATTTCATTCGTCGGAAAGAACAGATTATAATGCGTATACTTTTGATAAGTGTTTGTTGAGAATTTAAAATCCGTAATCTCACCCATCATATTTCCAGAAACATAATCCATAAAAGATAAATCTGAGGGAGACCAGTTTCTATCACAATGAACAAACGTGTAATTTAGAAACTCATTATTAGGGGAAAGCATATCAAATGATAATTTGAGCCTCTCTCCTTCTCCTAAGTTTATAACAGGAAGTGGATCATAAATAGAAATATCCTTTTGGAGTAGTACGGTTTTAATACTGTTATCAAAATTTTGATTGTCCAAGACTTCCGATTGGCCAAAACCAAGCAATGATAGACAAATCAGCACACTAAGAAATAAGGCATTTTTCATTCTCTAATAGATATTCAAATATGAGGCCAAGTTAAAAGATACTCCTCTATTTAACTAAAATAAAAACAGTAAAGTATACTTACACTACCTTTTTAGCTTCATTCCAGACACGATCCATTTCTTCGAGTGTCATGTCTTCCATTTTTAAGCCATTTGATTTGGCATATTTTTCAATGGATTCAAACCTAAACTTGAATTTCTTATTGGTCTTTTCCAAGGCATCGTCTGGATTTATCTTAAGCCATCTTGCATAGTTCACTAAGCTAAAAAGTAAGTCTCCAAACTCTTGCTCCTTCTCCTTTCCTTCAGCTTCTTTGAACTCCTGAAGCTCCTCATCTACCTTATCCCATACTTGCTCCTTATCTGGCCAATCGAATCCCACTTGAGCTGCCTTATCCTGCATTCTCATTGCCTTCACCAGACTTGGCATACTATTAGGGACTCCTCCAAGTACTGACTTATTCCCTTCTTTAAGTTTTAGTTGCTCCCAGTTTTTCTTAACATCTTCCTCCCCATTCACTTCTACATCTCCATATATATGAGGGTGTCTTGTTATTAGCTTTTCGCAAACAGAATTTAGGACATCAGTCACGTCAAACTTCCCTTTCTCGTCTCCAATTTTGGAATAGAATACTAAATGTAAGAACAGATCTCCTAATTCTTTTTTAATCTCCTCATTGTCTCCCTCTAAAATAGCATCACTTAGTTCATACGTCTCTTCTATGGTCAGATGACGAAGCGATTCATTTGTTTGTTTCTTATCCCAAGGGCATTGTTCACGGAGCTCGTCCATGATTTTCAAGAGCCTACCAAAGGCTTCTAGTCTTTTGTCCATTAAAGTATATTATTTGACTTCATCAAACCTACAAATGCTTCCTTGTAGTTTTTCCCAATTGGAATTTTGATTTCATTCACTTCACAGATAGAAGTAGAGAAGGACTGAACATGATTTCTATTCACTATAAAAGACCGGTGTATACGACTGAACATTTCTGAAGGCAGCTTTTTCTCCATATTCTTCATCGTCTGAAGAGTTACTATCTTCTTATCTTTCAAAAATATCTTCACATAATCAGCAAAAGCTTCTACATAGTATATGTCGCTATATGCAAGCTTGATAAGCTTTTGATTCGCCTTTACAAAGATGTGCTCATGCTCCAAATCTGATTCTGCCACGTCTGCATTTTGCTTAATGCTATAGTACTCTTTGGCTTTCTCTACACCTTTTTCAAACCTGTCATACGCTATTGGCTTAAGTAGGTAATCAATAGCATCTAGCTCAAAACCTTCTACTGCATAGTCTGGGTATGCTGTAGTAAACATGAATAGAGGTTTTTTCTCAAGTGATTTTACAAAACTCAGTCCACTGATTTCTGGCATATTGATGTCTAAAAACATCAAATCCACCTTACGAGTTTTAAGAACTTCGCTTGCTTCTGCTGCATTATTGCACCTAGCTACTAGTGTCAAGTCAGGATGCTTATTTACATAAGCTTCTATAATGTCCAATGCTAAAGGTTCGTCATCTACGGCTATACAATTCATAATATTATTTTAAGTTAAGGTTATATCTAATTCTACTTTAAATTCACTTTCGGTACTAGAGAGATTCAGTGAATGTCTCTTAGGATACAAAAGCTTCAATCTCTTTTGTACATTAATCAGGCCAATTCCTCCTTGATATCCTTTTCTAGAAGAAATCTCTGACCCATTCTTTGGTCTGCTATTGGCGATTTCGAAGTGTAAACGGTCAGCTTGACTATCTAAATTCACACGGACAAAGCCATTTGCCATATCTTTTCCGAGACCGTGTTTAAAACTATTTTCTACAAAAGGAATCAATAACATCGGAGCGATCTCCTTATTATCTGTCTCTCCGTTTACAGTGATATCTAAATCCATCCTTGTT
>JBMYYN010000062.1:0-9780 GCA_049609445.1 Bacteroidia bacterium
TCACAAGGATTTAATGCTGAGCTACTCTTAGGAGCCAATTTTAGTCAGGTAGATGGTGATCAGCTGGGCGGTTATAATAAGTTAGGGTTGAATACCGGAATCCAAATAAATAGAAAAATTTCGGATGATTGGGAAGGAGCGTTTGAGCTGAGATACAGTATGAAAGGAGCTAAGAAGGTGATCGATCCTGAAGCTCCACCTACATTCACCTTAAAACTAAACTATCAATATGTGGAAGTTCCATTACTTGCCAAGTTTACTCGTTTTGATCCTCTTACACTATATGCGGGACCGTCTATTGGCGTAAATGTCCAAAATGAACGAGAAGAGAACGGCATAAAAATAAGTGAAACAGAACTCAACAAGACGGAGATAGGATTTCATCTAGGAGGCACCTATTATCTAAATCAAAACATAGGATTAGATTTAAGACATTCCTATTCGTTGTTTTCGGTTACAGAGAAAAATGCAAGAAGTATTGGTCCCAGTTGGTTCAATAGAACGGGCTGGTATAATCGACTATTTACGATAGGAGTAGTATACGTCCCATAGCCTTTTGAATTACATCGGTTCCAAATATCGTTTGCTTCCATTTCTTGAAAGTTCAATTTCGAGTTTTATAGAAGGAGGACTTGAAGAAAAAGTCTTTTGTGATTTGTTTGCTGGTACGGGAGCTGTTGGAAGGTATTTTAAGTCCAAAACCAAGTCGGTTATTGCCAATGATTTGGAATATTATAGCTATGTTTTGAATCGAAACTACATTGGCAATAATCAGGATGTAGGAAGTCAAGAACATCTTGACAAGCTTTCAAACCTTTCAGGGCAAGAAGGTTTCATATATAAAAACTATTGCAAAGCAGGACATGGAGATAGAAACTATTTCACGGATGCCAATGGTCAGAAAATAGATGCAATAAGAAAGAAAATAGATGCATGGAGAACATCCAATGAAGTTGACGATGATCAATACTATTTTTTGTTGGCCACTTTGCTAGAAAGTGCAGATAAGGTAGCGAATACTGCTTCAGTGTATGGAGCGTACTTAAAGCATATCAAGAAAACGGCAAGCAAGGACTTGGAGATTATCCCAGCGACCATAGAAGAGACTTCTACGCAGCACAAAGTGTATCAAGCGGATGCAAATGTTCTAATAAATGAAATAGCCGGAGATATACTTTACCTTGACCCACCATACAATGCTCGACAGTATGGTAGCAATTATCATATGCTGAACACCATTGCTGAGTACAAACCATTTGAACCTAAAGGAGTTACGGGATTGCCTGAGTATAATAGGTCTGCATATTGCAGCAAGTCCTCTGTGGCTCAGAGTTTTGAAGAATTGGTTTCAAACGCAAAGTTTAAGTACGTGTTTTTGAGTTACAACAATGAGGGTCTAATGAGTCATGAGACGATTTCTGCAATCATGTCTAAATATGGCAGAGTACAGCTAAAGACACAAGCGTACTCGAGATTCAAAGCAGATAAGACGGAGAACAGGAATCATACCGCTGATGCTGTTCAAGAATATTTGTTTTGTTTGGAGAAATCTTAGTCCGAATCTCGCTCTACTTTGAAAATAATTCTTCGTTCATAAAGATCTTCAAGATATTCTCTAGAATATGCCACTCTGTTTGAGTCAACATCGTCATAAGTCAATTTAGTATCTCTTAGTTTTCTGCCAATGTTCAATGTATATCCGCTGTGATATACGTATGTAGAATCTTCTGAAACGGATACTACTTCCATGGTGTTATATCTTCCAGATTCTCCTCGTTGATAGTAGACGTCACCTTTCTGTGGGTTTTTAATGATGTCTTCTTTTATTCCTTTGGAGTACAAGCCATAGATTCCAGAGAGGGTCATCCCTCCAATGATTATTGCCATACCCGTATATTGCCAAAATGGTGGTTTAACGGAATTGCTTAATTCTTTATATGCCCGGAGCATATCAATTGGCATCCTATTTTTCTTGAACTCAGCACCGCACTCTACACATTCAGCTCGTCCGATTCTACGTGTGGGAAACATCGGGATCCAGTACAAGTAGAAATGGTTAGAATAAACATCAAAAACAAGGGAACCTTCCGATTCGCAACTTGGGCAAACGGCAGTTTCAGATTCTCCTGTGATGAGATGAGCAGTACCTTTTCCAAAAATGATCATAAGTGTAGCAACGCTAATTCATAGCATTGGTCAGCATTCCCCAAATATCATTTAAATATAGCAGCGGAACCAAAGCTTCTGAGGGATTGTCTCCTAATCGGACTATTACCAGTCCATTGGACGGAGATATGCTTATGTATTGACCATTTTTGCCCATAGCAGAATACACATCCGAAGGTGCTTTGGGTAACAGTGTTCCGGGAAATAATATTTGTGACTGCGGTAGTCTGTAGCTCTCAGCTCCGTTGAGCCACCACAGGTAGCCGTATGATTTATTCAGTTCTTGTGATGGGTTTATGCTTTCACTTGCAAATGTCTCGTTCATCAAGGTGGCATTATCCCATAGCCCCCCATGTTGCATAAACAAACCAAAACGAGCGGCACTTCGAGCGTTGCTAAAGTAGAGATGATTGTCACCGCTCCATTGCCAGCGTCCTGTCATACCAAGTGGATCGGCAAGTTTGTCTTTAAAGTATGTGTCAAAATCTTTCCCAGCTGCATTTGATACTACTTTTTCGAGTAGAGTATAAGGTGCGTTGTGATATGCCCATCTTGTGCCTGCATCAGCTTTGTAAGTAAGTGCCGAAGGCTCAAAGTTGTCTGGGTTTAGCCTTAAATCATTAAGCCCTGAGGTCATCGTGAGTTGATGCCAAACAGTGATTTTGTCTTCTTGCTCTTTTGTAAGTGAAGTCCAGCCTTCTCCTAAGTGTTTGGATGTTTTATCTTGGATAGAAAGGTATCCGTCAGATTGGGCTTGACCTACCATGTACGATGTCAATGTTTTGGCAGCTGATGCCCAATACCAGATAGAGGTTTCATCAAAATCCTTATTGCCAAGGATTTCCTTTCCCCAGTATTTTTCTAATACAATTTTTCCATCTTTGAGTACCATAAAGGCACGAGTATCATTCGCCTCCAATGAGGAGTATAGACTAGCAAGACTATCTACATCCCAATTCAAATCTTGCGGGTCAGTAGTAGCCCATTCACCAGAGTATGGAGGAAAGTAAGGGATAAACTCAGGTCCGCAGCACATCTCGGGCTCATCGCTCTTGCATGATGAAAAAACAATTCCGAACAACAGGATAATGCCTAAAACTCTCATGCTTCGATGTTTTCTTCGGGTTTGATAATATGGAGGTCTCGCTGAGGGAATGGAATGGTGATTCCATTTTCTGCAAAGGCTTGAGAAATCATGAACCTAAGTTCACTTTTGACCATTTCTATTGGGAAGATGTGATTACTCCAGAACGCAAGTTCGAAATCTAAACTTGATTCTCCAAAATCTTTAAAGAATACCTCAGGAGATGGATTAGTGATAACCTTGCTATGCTTCCATGCATTCTCGATCAGTATTTTTTTAACGAGCTCTACGTCACTGCCGTAGGCTACTCCTATCGATATCTTGAAGCGATTGACATTGTCGCTACTACTCCAGTTGATGAGGTTCTCACTCACCAGCTTGTGATTAGGGATTATCATAGCTATTCCATCCCTGGTTTCCACATTGGAGGTGCGAAGACCTATTTCTTTCACCCGAGCAATGATGCCATCTACTTCTACAATATCATTGACTCTAATAGTAGGTTCTACTAAGAGTATAAATCCAGAAACGAGATCATTGGCCACTTGCTGAAGACCAAGACCGATACCAATCAGCAAAGGAGTCAATACAGCAAAGACCTTCCAATTGACCTTGAGAGCAGCTAGTGCTATAAGGACAAAGATGAGGACAAGAATGTACTTGATTATCCTAGTGATGGCAAACTCTCGCCCAGTATCTAGACGTCCAGCTTTTACGGCTGCTTTAGATAGTTTTTTGGTCCATCTATAGGTAAACCAAATCACAACTCCCGAAATCAGTATATAGAGCAAGCTCGATACCGTGACGATAGCATTGTCACCGAGTTTAAGTATTTCGGAATTTAAAAAGTCTTTCATTTTTTCTCTGAATTAGGGGAATTATATACCAGAGCTAGATAATTGTTTTCAAGCTCCACGTATCCATATTCATAGCAAAAGTAGTATGTTTTCTCAGCTTTCGTCTTGTATGTATTTGTGAAATATTCAAAACTAAATCCGAGTTTGGTAAGTTCCTTTTTGTTTACCTTTATGGATTTGTCCTTGGGGCAAAGTTCTTCCAAGATGTTGCGGTTCTTTTTGATTATTCTGTTCACACTACGGATGTAGTTATTCGATACCGAGTTTTGAGTGTTGTTATAATCATTTCGGCATTGTTTATCGCAGAACTTTTTGTCTGCTCTTCCCAGAAGTTCCTTGTCGCAGTGTAGACATGTCTTAATTGCCATTCTACAAAGATATTTGAAATCTTACTTAAAACAGATTCAATTGATTGTCATTCGGAACTTTAGGACTAAAGCGTTGAAGTGGTTTCGGCTTATAATTGAGGTTAAACTTCTTTTTGGCTAGCCGTATTTGTTGGTTTATGGACTCGGCCAGAAGACCTGTGCCTCTCATTCGCTCACCTGTTTTGTGGTTTCCTAGTTTTCCCCCTTGCACTTCGGAGATGAGGTTGATTACTCTACTTGCTTTGAGTGGAAATGTCTTCAGTATCCAATCTTCAAATAGCAGTGCAATGGCCCCGTTTAGTCTTACCATTGTGTGATTCAGAGTCTTTGCTCCAGCTTTGCTTACGGCTTCGCAGATATTAAAAACTTCATCGCTATTGAGCCCAGGAATGATAGGTGCCATCATCACGTGCACTGGAATGTCATTTTCAGAAAGCATCTTAATGGCTTGCAATCTTCTTTTGGTGGAAGAGGTGCGAGGTTCCATCACTCTACGCAAGGACTCATCTAGGGTCGTGATACTCATGTGCACCTGTACTAAGTTTTTGGCAGCAAGTTTTTTTAGTATGTCCAAGTCTCTGCAGACCAAAGCATTTTTGGTAATGATACCTACGGGTTGATTGTACTTGAGGCAGACTTCGAGTAGTTGTCTTGTGATGCCAAATTTGAGTTCTGCTGGCTGGTAGCAATCGGTGTTTCCGCTCAACATTATGGGTTCTCCATTCCATGCTTTGCTTTTTAGTTTTTTGGCTAGCAGGGCAGGGGCTTCCTTTTTTACTAGAATGTTTTTCTCGAATTCTGTACCGGCACTGTATCCCCAGTATTCGTGTGTCACACGAGCATAGCAGTAGATGCAGCCATGTTCACATCCTTGGTATGGATTCATACTCCAGTCCGATGGCACGTCAGGGCTGTCTACTTTGTTAAGGATGGTCTTCGGAAAAATATCCGTATAGGTCGTCTCGTTGCTATTGATCAAGAATTCTTCATCATAGTACGAGCCGTCCCAAAAGTCTTCGACTGTGTTTTTACTGAATCGGTTCGGAGTATTTAGCAGAGCTCCTCTTCCTCTTACATTTTTCGGTATGATAATATTGTTATCCAAATCGTTGACTACATGATAGACGAAAGAGTTGGTGTAAACAAGAATTGGAACGTGTTTTTTGGTGCTAGGTATCGTAAAATGAGTTTTATTGCGGTTTATGTTTTGTGGTGTGGAGTGATATATTCCTTTCTAATGTATTTAGCAATTCTTCATCCGTGCCTAAAAGAACTGAGTCGGGTTCGCTTGGGTACTTATTTGCGTACAGCTGATTAATTGTTTTAGATTCAATTCTCCTATCAATAAATAACAAATGGTGCACATTATCAGAATCAATTAATTCAAAGCAAATTGTTCCACCGTCACCGGCAACATCTATTTTATCAAAGTCAATCTGATACTTGTTCTTTAAAGCTTCTTGTATTTCCATCAGTTTTTAAATATCACCAACATGCCTATAAACGCCACTCATCAAATGTAGCTAATCCTCTGTTGTAATGCAAAGGCCCGTATATCAATGAACCGGCATAGGTGTAGCAACGTCTTTATCTAGTTGTTCACTAGGATATATGCATTGAGAGAGGTGGCAATAAGTAACCAAACAAAATAAGGAAGAAGCAGGGCTGACTTCATCTTTAAGATAGGGTAAAAGGCTACTAGAAAATAACCCACCAGAATCGTTAGTGCAGAAATAGTAATCAAGCCTAGACCGATTTGATTCATAGAGAAGAAAATAGGGTTCCAGGCTACATTCAGGATAAACTGTATGGCAAAAAGACCTATGAGCATTTTACGGTTTTCTACCGATGGCCATAGATATGCTAGATAGATGGAAAAAGCAATCATAATAGTGGTCCACGCTGCTCCAAATACCCACCCAGGTGGAGTCCAAGGAGCTTTATCTAATCCTAAGTACCAGTCAGACGATACTCCATTTGTTGTTGAAAGTCCGCCTATGCCTAATGCTGCAAAGTTTATTATTAGAAAGATGATTAATCGACTTGTCATATTGTTTTAATTGTTTTGGTTACTCTGTATATTTCTTAATCAATCGAACCATAAGTTCATTTAGGTATTCGACTTGATACTCACCTACACTTGCTTCTAGATGCTCATTGCCAATGCCACTGTGACCTGTGATGAATACGTACGTTCCGTTGGTCGTGATGGACATAAATCGCATTAAAAATTCTGTTTCCTTGTCTATACCACTAGCAGTTATTGGGATTACCTTGATTCCTTTTTTGGCTGCCTCACGTATAGTAGAATGTAAATTTACAATTACATCTTGTCTATGATGCGGAGGAGCATCCAATACTAAAAAAGCAATTCGTGTCTTGGCTTCTTGAGACCATTGCAGGTCATTTATCCCTATGTCAAGTGCGGTATGCACTGCTTCTGGGAAATCGCCTCCACCTCCAGCACTCTGGTTGTTGATAAAGTTCACGGTGGTATTGAGATCTGTTGAAAATTCAGATTTTCTCGTGATGTAGTCATCTCCTTCATCTCTGTAAAACACGGATGCAGTATGTATACTGAGCGTGGAGTTGTCTCGCTGGACACTATCTATGACGCTCTTGAGGTCTTCTTTGAGAAACTCAAGCTCGTCACTCATAGATCCTGTAGCATCCACGATAAAAGCTAACTCTACGCGATTGAGTCCTTTGGTCGTAGCTCCAATATTGATTTGGTTGACTCCACTGTCTATCATCACCACTTGGTCGTCGTGCAGTATGTCGTTTATTTTAAGTGATAGTTTTGTATGATCTACTTCGTCTTCATCTTGAAATGGACTCACCCAAAGTTCTGCATCCCCTAGATTATCTGTTTTAGCCTCCCAAATGGAATTCTCATTACGCAGGAGCTCCACCTTCACATTGGCAGCATGACCTGCAGAATTGGCTACGTGGACTGAGACTCTATGTTTTATGAAGATACTCCAATGCTTTGGCATCGAAGAAAAGCTTTGGCCATCGAGTAATTCATTCCAAAAATCCCAATGGATGAGATCATTCCATTCTCCTGCTGTGATAAGCCCCGCTTGACCTTGGGACCCGTTTCCTGAGGACTCACCAGAGGCTCTATCTCCACTAGATTCTGCAGAAGGTGAGATGTCATCTCCTTCAGTACAAGCTCCAATAAAAATGATTAGAAAAAGAAATAAGAATTGAGTCAGTTTTTTCATTGCATGCAAATGTTTGGTGTCGCTACCAAAGGTACTAAAAACAGATACTCATATATGTTCTTCAGTTGAAGAAGACAGAAATATTACTTCTTTAAGTCTTTGAGAAAATCTCTAAAACCATCCTTAGACAACATTTTTTTGAACTCGCTCCATAAGGTGGGTTTCTGAATGGGTGGCATGGGAGCTGGCTTAGATCCTATACCATTTTCAGTAAGATCAGGACGAGAATCTATGGTCTTGATTCCAAGTAAGTCATCACTGTTTTTGAAGCGTTCTCGAGCTTTGGCTGTATGACCAAGTTTTTGCTCTGCTAGTCCAAGATTGTTTAGTACTATAGCATCGTTTGGATCTAGTTCGTAGGCTTTCTGGTAGTCCGTCACAGAACCCTCGGTATCTCCTGTTTTATCTTTGATGTATGCCCTGCAACTGTAGTAGTAGGCATTGTTAGGTGCGAGTTCTATGGCCTTGTCAAAATCCTGAATAGCGTGTTTAAACCGTAGATTGAACTTGCAGACGCCTCGCTCATTGTAGTAGCTCGCATCATTGGGGTGACGGATGATCATTGCATTCCATGCATTCATGGCTTCTTCCCACTGCTTATTCTTTTGGTATGAATATGCTAACAGTTCAGATGTTTCTTCTTTTTCCAATAATGAAATAACTTCTGCATACTTTCCTTCTTCGTATAGTTTTTTTACGTCCATAGGTTCAGTTATAATAACAAATAAGGTGTGAAAATGATTGCTCCAACCAAGAGTGCAAAAATGGCCGCTACAAGTACGAAGCCTGCACTGATATCTTTTATGACTTTTATATCAGCATCTCGTTCAGGTGATATTTTATCACAGATTTTTTCAATCGCTGTGTTAGCCATTTCGGAGATGATAACCAGAGCTATTGCGAGTAATATCCATAGCCAATCTGTTTTGTTAAGACTCAGGACAAAACCCAAAATCACGACCATAATCAATGCACAGAGGTGAATCAAAGCATTTCGCTCCGTTTTGAAAAAACACACGATTCCTTCTAGTGCATAACCAAAAGAATAGAGGAGCTTTTTCAAAAACATAGAGCAAAGGTAGGGCGATTCATAAATAAATGGAGCAGGGAAGTTTTGGTTTTGGCCAAACCTCAAAGCTTTTTGGATTTGAGCGTATTTTTGTCGGCTGTGAACCAAAAATTCAAAGAATACCTACTTCATAAAACCAAATCATCTGATTGTGAGGAGGTAGAGGTGATACAGTCTCTATGGAGTGACTACGGGAAGATTTCCAGGTACGCACTGGAAGGTTCACATTTGGAAACAGTTGTGGTGAAACACATTGCTTTGAAACAGAGCACAAATCACCCTCGCGGATGGAATACAAACATCTCACATGATAGGAAGGTAAAATCGTATGAAGTAGAAACACACTGGTACGAAAACTGGAACAGTAGACTCGTAGATGTTTGTAAGACTGCAGATTTTATTGGCTCGTTTTTGGTTGGTGATGACCGATGGATAATACTTGAAGACCTGAATAAAGAGTACCCTAGTAGAAAGACATCATTGAATTTTTCGGAAGTGAAAACGTGTATCCAGTGGTTGGCAAGATTTCACGGCACTTTTATCTCAGAAAGTCCAGATGGCCTTTGGCAGGTAGGCACATATTGGCATTTGAGTACACGACCAGATGAGTACGCTAAGATGAAGCACGAACTGCTAAAGTCCAAAGCAAATGATATCAATCAGCTGCTGAACCAAAGCAAGTTTCAAACGATTGTACATGGGGATGCTAAGTTAGCCAATTTTTGTTTTTCTGATAAGGGAGATGAGGTGGCAGCTGTTGACTTTCAGTACGTCGGAGGAGGATGTGGAATGAAGGATTTGACTTACTTCATGGGTAGTTGTATGTCGGGTGAGGAGATAGAATTGTACGATGATGAGCTTTTGAAGTATTATTTTAAGGAGTTGAAAGGAGCAACGATTAACTTAGATATAGACTTTGATGAGCTAGAAGCTGAGTGGAGAGCACTGTACCCTGTAGCTACTACTGACTTTATTCGATTTTTGTTGGGATGGATGCCAACGCACCACA
>JBMYYN010000063.1:0-9694 GCA_049609445.1 Bacteroidia bacterium
AGTAGTAATAGACTTCCATTGAGGTATATGATTTCTTGTTTTTGGGAAGGACGGGAAGGAAGTTTTTTACTCTGGATAGTGTGGAATGCGATACTTGGGATGATTCTCATGTTCACAGCCAAAAGATGGGAACGTGGTGTATTAGCTATTATGGCTCTGTCTCAAGTGGTCTTGACTGCGATGCTACTTGGTGTCAATGTTATGGATATCTACACCTTGGGAAGTAGTCCTTTTGAGCTGCTAAGAGAGAAGATGAATATTCCATTGTTCTCTTCGCCAGATTATATTAAAAATCTGACAGATGGGACAGGATTAAATCCACTGTTACAGAATTATTGGATGGTAATACATCCTCCTACTTTATTCTTAGGATTTGCCTTGACCATTGTTCCTTTTGCATTTGCAGTGACTTCGTTGTTTCAGCAAGAATACCGAGCATGGATAAAACCAGCCTTACCTTGGGCCCTAGCTGGAGGTATGATTCTGGGTGCAGGAATCATCATGGGTGGATTTTGGGCATATGAATCATTAAGCTTTGGTGGGTACTGGGCTTGGGACCCAGTGGAGAACGCATCTTTAGTTCCGTGGCTTTTGCTTATTAGCGGTATTCACTTGATGCTGATCAAGAAAGTCACAAATAGCTCTACAATAGCTTCGTATACACTGGTCATTGCTACCTACATAATGGTACTGTATGCCACATTCTTGACTAGAAGTGGAGTGCTAGGAGAGACGTCTGTACATTCATTTACGGATTTAGGACTAGCGGGTCAGTTGATGCAGTTTGTCGTCCTCTTTATCTGGTTGCCTATAGTGGCGGTGACTAGAGAGACTAGAAAAAGATGGTATATAATCGTACCGGTAAGTGTTTTGGTCATGTTGCTTCCATTCTACACAGCTTTGACTTTCTATCCTCTTTTAGTGTTATCTATCGCAGGGATAGCTTGGTTTGCTTTGAGCCTAAACAAGCAATTGACTTCACACGCAAGTGAAGATAATATATGGGGACGTGAGTTCTGGATGTTTATTGGCTCTCTCATTTTAGTTCTGTCTTCAGTGCAGGTCTTGGTGGGGACCTCTAAGCCAGTTTTTAATAAAATATTTGGCACCAATGCGGTTCCTCCTGAGGATGTCATAGCATACTACAATACTTATCAAATGCCAATAGCAATTGTCATTGCACTTCTGATGGGTGTAAGTCAGTTTTTCAGGTATAGAGATACTCCTGACAAAATGAAGTTACGGAAGGAGGTTTTGATAACGTTAGGCGTTTCAGTTCTGCTGACTATAGGAGGTGTCTTACTATTTGAAATAGCTAACCCAATGTACATCGTATTTATGTTGGCAGCCTTTTTTGCCTTTGCAGGGAATGTATATTATCTCATTTCTTCTGTTAGAAAGTTCAAACTTTCTGGGGCATCCATAGCTCATATAGGGTTTGGGATGATGCTTCTAGGGGTTCTTGTTTCTAGTGCCAAGAAGCAAGTAATAACTGCTGATTTTAGCGGGCAAATGGGGAATTTTACGGAAGAAGCTCGTCGTGAGAATATGCTTTTGGAGAAAAACAAACCTACAAGGTTAGGAGACTATATGGTTACTTACGAGGGCGATAGTGTCAATTTAGATGACATATACTTCAAAGTGCATTATGTATCGCTAGATGGAACAGAGGAGTTTACCTTATATCCAAATACACAGATAGGAGATAATGGTATAATGCCAAACCCCGATACACGTCATTATTTGACGTATGACATCTATACACATATTACGGCTATGCCAAAAATAGAGTCTGATAGTATCAAGTGGGAGAATGTGCAAGAGTATACTATAAATAAGGGAGATAGCATAGAGACGAAGAATGGGACAATTATCTTCACAGGAGTGGAGCAAAGTAGTGGTGAGAGTATCGGACTAAAGAATACGACCCTAGCCAAAGCAGTGTTAAAAATAAAGAGAGGGACTACGACTCTAGATGCTAGCCCTATCTTTGGAATTAACGATCAAACCTACTTTAGCATTCGAGAAGAAATAATAGAGGCAGGTTTGCGTATAGGTTTTGAAGTACGACCAACACCTGGTGGTGAGCCAACAGCGATATTAGAAGTGGCAGAGACTGATCCTCAACCAGATTATATTGTTATGAAAGGTATTCGCTTCCCGTACATAAATCTGCTGTGGCTTGGTACTATCCTTATGGTGGTAGGTTTTGGAATAGCGACGATTAATCGGTTAGAATTGAGACGTGGGTTATAAGATCTCCTTTATAGGGAGTGGTAATGTTGCCACGAATTTGGCTCATGCTTTTGATAAGTCTGGTCATACGATCAATCAGGTAATCAGCCGTAACCTCAAAAATGCAAAGGCTTTGGCTTCTAAATTTGGAGCGTATTATGGAGATAAGCCTAGTACTATGTACAAGGATTCTGATTTTGTGATTCTATGTGTGAGTGATAAATCCTATGATGACGTGATGAAGGAAATGCCAGGAGGGATGGACTCTATCGTGTGTCATACTGCAGGACCTGTAGATATGGACGTGCTTTCCAAGTACAGCGGCAAGTACGGAGTCATATACCCATTACAGTCATTGCGAAAAGAGGAGATCAAGGATTTACTTGATGTTCCTGTATTTATAGAATGGAGTTCCAGAGACGTCAAAGAAGCAATCCATAGCTTAGCAGACTCTATCTCCAATGTGGTCAGAGAGGTAGACTCTAAACAAAGAGAAAAGTATCACTTGGCGGCTGTTTTTGCGAATAACTTTACCAATTTGATGTACGTCATCGCAGAAGACTATCTGAAGAGTGAAAAGCTTGAGTTTAAGAATTTACTTCCTATAATAAACGAAACTGCTCAACGTTTAAAAAGTGGGGAGCCGTCTAGTTGGCAGACAGGTCCAGCTAAACGAAAAGATGTAGAGGTGCTAGAGAAGCATATGAGTATGATTGATGACCCTAAAATAAAAGAAGTCTATAAATCACTCTCAGAACTTCTCATGACAAAATTCTGACAATTGAATAAAAAGAATTATCTTGCTACAATCTAATAAACTAAATGGAAGGGCAAGAAGCAAATATTAACGGCAGATACAACATTTTCGCAATCTGCAATGATTTCAGGCAACGGATAGCAGAGCTGAACCGTCTGAAAGACAAGATGCTGAAAGAAAGCAGCAAAAAAAAGAAAAAGAAAAAATGAGAATTGTATTAGGTTTACTATTGGGTTTTTTACTTGCAGGCAATGTGAGTGCACAGATAGTAGAAGTCAATCCAAATGTTAATTGGAAGTATATCCGATCTCAAAATTTAGAACTTCAGAGTGAAAGTGTCTATCAATATGAGTTTCCTGCGGAGAAAGGTTTCGATTATAAGTTTAACTTGTTCTATGATAAGAAGGATATAGGGACCTATATAAATGTATATGATATTCAGATGAAACCCATCGCTACGATATTGGATTCAAATGCTTATAAAACGACGAAGTTGGAATTTCGAGTACCCGAATCAGGAACGTACATTGTCACTCTAGGTTATAACAATAATCGAGAAGAAGATACTCCCAAAGCGGACATAGAGTTGATCCTTATCAGAAGGGAAATCGTGGAATAACTTTCTTGAAAAAAGAACTATCAAAAAAGCCTTTGTAAGATTTATTACAAAGGCTTTTTTATGTTTACGTCTTTTGGCTTTATAACCAGTGGTTGAATGTATCTCCACGTAAGCCTAATCGGAGCGTCTCCAATGGGATAACTTCGTTAGGTGCAATATTTCCTAAATTTACATTGTGGCCATAAAGTGTCATGAACCATACTTGTTGCACTTTTTGAGGTGCTTCCCATAAGATCGTATCTAGAGGGATGTGCTGGAGGATCTCTTCGATAAGGCCTGATCTGACTTCTCCAGAATTTCTGAATATACCTACGGTGCCACTCTCACGAGCTTCAGCTATTACTTTCCAAGCACCGGCATCTATTTCTGCCTTCATCATAGCAATCCATTTATATGGTGGTATGATTTTTTCTGCATCTTTACTTCCAACCTCACTTAGTACCGTAAAGTCTTTAGAAAGAGATCGTATATATCCGCATTTTTCTTCTTCCGAAATCTCGATGCTTCCATCAGAGACTTCAGCATGTGTGATATCGTATCTGTCTAGAAGTTTTTTATAGTCGTCAAACTGACCTCGAATAACAAAAGCTTCAAAAAGCGTACCTCCAAAATATACTGGAATGCCTGCTTCTTTATATATGCTTAATTTCTTTTCTAGATTAGGTGTGACGGAACTAGTCCCGAAACCTAGTTTTACTATATCAGTCTTATCTGCTCCTACCTCGAGAAAGTCTTCAACTTGTCTACAGCTTAGACCTTTATCCATTACCATAGTGAGCCCAGACTCTCTAGGTTTTGAAGTTCTTTCAGGTATGTTTTTCAGATTATAATTTGGATTAATCATGAGTTAGTTATTTGGAGTACAAATCTATGATATTTGTGACACTTTCATCATTTTCTAGAAAAGGAGCAAACTCATAAACCAATATATATTCATTTGGGGCCATTTTGAGTGCAGCGTGCAAGAAATTGTAGCCTTTTTCTTTTTGTCCTATAGAGAGTGAGTATGACGCAATTCGATAATAAATCCTATGGTCCTCATCGTGGTTCTCTAAGTTTTCCAATAGTAAATCAACAGCCTCAGAAATTTCTTTCATTTCGACCATAGAATGTGCGTAGTCTAGGAGAATTTCGGTTGTGTCAGAATCAAGTTCATAAGCCAATTGATAGTGCTCATAGCATTTTTCTTTGTCCTCTTGGATAAGATAGATTTCTGCAAGTTCAATGTGGTACAAGCTCTCGTACTTGTCTATATCTATTGACTTAAGCAAGTTCCTCTCAGCATCCTTCAATTGACGGTTTCGCTTATACACCATTGCTAAGCCAAAGTATGCATCTGAGAGATTCTGGTTTATCGTGATAGATTTTTTATAAAACTTCTTTGCGTTTTCGTCATCTTTCAAATTTTCGAAACACTCAGCTATGTTGCACAGTACTTCAGCGTCGGTCTCGTCATTATCCAATGAGAGCATGTATGATTCGATGGCCTTTGGAAATTCATTTAACTCCATCAGACTGTTTCCTTTGCCCAGGTGGCCCATTGTATTGGACTCGTCTATAGCTATACAATATTCGTAGGCATCTACCGCACTTAGGTAATCTTCTTTTCGTTGGTATACCAATCCTTTAAAGTACCACGCAGCATAATTGTATGGATTGGTATTAATTACTTTTTCTAAAAAAGAGATAGCTTCAGAATACTCATTGTAATCCATGAAAAGACGTACAAATTCTTGTATGCTCAATTCGTCATATTCATAGTCATTTGGGACTGCATTGATATATGATAGAGCTTTTTTATTGTTGCCCAAAGCAAAATTTACTCTAGCTAGTCTTAGTAGTAACTCTTCGCTCTTTGTATCTTTTTTTAAAGCCAACTGGTAGCAGTCTATTGCTTTCTTAAATTGTAAGGTGATAGCATAGCAGTCTCCAAGTAATTTCGCTATTTCATCATTTTCGGGTTCTATGCTCTTGTATTTTTCTAATAGTTTGACAGCTCCATTTATATTTCTCTCAGCGATATAGACTTCAGCTTTTTTTACTTTATAGTAAGTCTCAAACGGGTAGAGGGATTCTGCATATGCAATAGCTTTATTTGCCTTATTGAGCTGTTCGAAATCGATATAGAAATCTATAATCTGACCTAACTCATCATTATCATAGAAAAAAGTGTCCCCACTGTTTAGCATTCTCTCAAAGTTCTGAATACGTTCATTCATCCCCTCATCCATATATTCTCCGTTATCCATCATATCTTTCTCTCTTTTCCAAAGCTACATTTTCAACGCTGAGTATTCTATGTTATAGTTCGCTTAAAGGCTTTATTTTGCAAACAAATTATCGTCAATGCTCATGCAAAGAAATATAGCTATCCTTTTACTTCTACTTGTCAATATATGTGCCAAAGCACAGTCAATCACTCAGTCAACTTGGCAACAAAGCGTAGATTACACTATAAATGTCTCATTGGATGATGTGGAGCATTTGCTCAATGGTGACATCGAAATAGTGTATTATAACAACAGTCCTGATGAACTCGATCATATCTATATGCACTTATGGCCAAATGGTTACAAGAATAACCAAACAGCTTTTGCTAAGCAGATGGAAGAAAATGGAGAGCTGGATTTTTACTATTCTGAAGCCAAGGATAGAGGCTTCATAGACAACATATCATTTAGAGCCAATGATGTAGCCACGACATATGAGGTCACGGATAATATAGATGTAATCAAAGTGAAACTAGTAGATCCACTTAAAAGCGGACAATCCGTCACGCTAACTACTCCTTTTCGTGTCAAAGTGCCAAAGGTGTTTTCTCGTCTTGGGCACGAAGATCAAGATTATTTTATCACACAGTGGTATCCTAAGCCAGCAGTCTATGATGTCAATGGATGGAACCCTATGCCATACTTAAACTTAGGGGAGTTTTACTCTGAGTTTGGAAGCTTTGAGGTGAATGTAACATTGCCAGAGAATTACACTATAGTTGCTACAGGTGAGTGCCAAAATGAGGAAGAACTAAGCTCATTCAAAAAGTCTATTAAGGATTCTTTGCCGCCTAGTAGCAAGAAGACCAAAACGATTAAGTTTACGGCTAAAGACGTTCATGATTTTGCTTGGTTCGCTTCAAAACGTTGGGGATACGTAACTAAGAAATTAGATGTAGAAGGACGTGAGGTGTTGGCTCGTGTGGTAGCGGCAAGACCTAACGTGTCGGACCTAGAACACATAGAAACGGCAGTATCGTACTATTCTGAGAATGTGGGGGCATATCCATATAGTCATATCACTGTAGTACATGGTGAGTTGAAAGCTGGCGGGGGTATGGAGTACCCGATGATAACTTTATGCGACTTTATGAATGAAGAAGTCATAGTTCACGAGGTAGGGCACAACTGGTTTTATGGAATTTTGGCAAACAACGAACGTAGATACCCATGGATGGATGAGTCTATAAACAGCTACTACGAGGGTGAAGCTATGCGTACCGAAGGTAGTTCTGGCTTAGATATGAACGGGATGATAATGGGAGCCTTGGTGTCTGACAATGTGCTGAGAAACGAACATCAAGCTATAAATTCATCGTCCGAAGAACTGACCAATGGAAATTATGGGATGAGTGTGTACGGAATAGGAGCGAGTTCTTTTGGTTACCTGAAAGCATATTTAGGTGACAGTACATTCAAGCAGTGTATGACTAAATATTTCGATGAGTGGAAGTACAAGCATCCATTGCCAGGAGATATGAAAGCCTCGTTTGAGAAGACGAGCAATAAGAGCCTCGGATGGTTTTTTGATGACCTGTTGGCATATAGTCGTTCAGTTGATTTCTCAGTTTCCAAGACTAAGCAAGGATTTTTATTGGAAAATAAGTCTGATATAGGGCTTCCACTTCCTGTCAAACTGAATGAAGATGGTGCAGATAAAATCAAGTGGTTTGATATGAAACCCAACGAAAAACGAAATGTGATAGTAAGTGCCAAAGATCGAAATGCACTTGC
Organism: Bacteroidia bacterium; assembly: GCA_049609445.1. Taxonomy (GTDB): domain Bacteria; phylum Bacteroidota; class Bacteroidia; order NS11-12g; family UBA9320; genus UBA9320. The sequence goes on from JBMYYN010000063.1 coordinate 7,616, forward strand.
AGACCCAGCTAGAGAAACGCTCGATATGAACTATGGCAATAACTCAAGTGATAATCCAATCAAGTTTAAAATAGGGTCAGGTATAGATAAACCTGGAATAAGGGAAGTTTACGTCGTGCCTACGTTTGGGTGGAACTACTATGATAAAGCAATGTGGGGGCTAGGTATACACAATTATGCACTGAGCAACAAGAAGCTTCAGTACCATCTATTTCCAATGTATTCATTTGAGCAAAAATCATTAAATGGTACTGCTGGGATGATTTATACCAAACCATTGAAAGGAGCAGCAGAGTATATGGAGCTAGGTGCAGATGTGAAAAGTTTCAACTACGAAGAACGAGGAGGAAGAGAGGCATATAAATACGCCAAAGTATCTCCATTCATTAAGTACTATCTGCCCAAGAAGTCACAGCGTTCACCTGTAGAACGTTCTTTTAAACTCCAGTATGATTATATTGGATTATCTCCACAGTTTGAGATAGAGAGAGATACGCTTAGAGGGCCCAATAGTTTTCATCAAGGAGGAAGAGAGTTTGCCACTTTGGAATACAATTATGAAAATAAGAAAGCAATAAATGGCTTTTCTTGGCAGGTTTTAGCGGAGTATGGACGTGTAAGTATGAACAATGTAATGGGAGATACATCGAACCCAAAGCCACTGTACGATGTTGTGGATTCTTCGGGTAATGTGATACGAACGATAAATTATTTTCCATTTTTAAAAGAGCAAAAAGAGAACAAAGACTTTTTTAGAATTCATTCCACATTTACGTATAACGCGGATATAGGAATTAAAGACAAGCCTTTAGTTTTTAGAGTCTATGGAGTGTATGCATTCAAAAGCTTAAGTGGAGATGGGCAATATCAGAATACAGTAGGAAGTGTAGACAAGGCCGGGTACTATGACTATAGGTTTGATGATTACCTCCTGCACCGAAATGCAGATGTGGGGTTATTCCAAAATCAAGTGTCGAACCGCCGTGATTTTTCAAAATTTGTAGGTCCTATTGTTGATAATGAGTCTTGGTTAGTGAGTGCTAATGTGAGTGTGCCTCTCCCAGGGAAGCTGCCGATCAGACCATATGCAGAGTTTTTGATGTATGAGGACTTAGATAAAGAATCGTGGAATTCTAAAGGAAGTAAGCTGATCTACAATGTAGGTGTGGAGCTTGAGATAGTGCCAGATCGATTTGAAATATTCTTTAACCTGGCACAGAGCAAAGATGTCACAGATTATCAGGATAGGTTGTTTGAGCCAGCTCGAGTAGCTGGATTTGCAGAACGCATCACTTTCGTGCTTGATCTGAATGGATTGATGCCAAACAAACTCAAGAAAAACTTGAAATTGTTTTAGTCTGTCAGATGTTTCTGTGCCACGAAGGACCATGTGTTGAGATAACATAATGTGACACCATACCATTCACGTCTTTCACAGAGGAGGTGGATGAAGCTGGCTGCAATGGCAGGCCTAATTTCTAAACCGTTTTAAACGGTTTAGGACGGTTAATAATCTGACAGTCTGTTGCTAGCAGATGTATAAGCATTTGTGTATTTTTGATGAGTGGCGTTTATACGCATGTTGTGTGTAATTAAAAGAAAAATAAAAATATGGACTTATTAAAATTATCAATCGAATGGGCAAAAGCCGAAGTATTCTCAACACGTTTCTTTATTTTCTTTGCGATTGGATTTTTATTCGCAAGTGTTGGGTTTTGGCAATTAGGAAAAACAGATTTAGCAAAGGCCTATGTCATTCCAATGTTAGTAGTAGGTATATTATTATTAATAATTGGAGGCGGTACTAACTACACCAACATTCAAAGAGTTAAACAATTTGAACAAGATTTTAATACTGATAAAACTGCCTTTTATAAATCCGAAATTGAACGTTCTGAAAACACCATTAAGCAATTTATAGTTGTATTCAAAGTAGTCCCAATATTAATTATCGTAGCAGCATTATTAATTCTATTTGTTAACACACCAACTTGGAGAGCAATTAGTGTTACAACCATTTCAATGTTAATTGTCATTTTATTAATTGACGGAAATGCACAATCAAGAATTGAGAACTAC